>CAZXTW010000615.1:0-4400 GCA_964643525.1 uncultured Roseivirgaceae bacterium | reverse complement strand
GAAACGCCACCGGTATGGTTATTGGCTGCCCAGAATTGTTGACGCGTACACCACCCGGTGCTTTGGCCATTTTCAGGTTCATTTGCCGCAGCTGGTCATGCTGCTGCTTTAGCTTAGGGTAGCGGCGCAGCAGCATGTTGTGCACCTGGTCAGTACCGCACCGCCTATTGTGTTGATGGCCCTTTTGTGCCAATAAGGGGGTGGCCAGGCCCTGAATAATGGTCAGGGCTACCAACAGCACTACCAGCCGGTGGTACTTCAATATAGTACTCAGGCTGTGGTGGGGTATATGGTTGTTTGTAGTGGGCATATTGGTGTGGTTATTTCAGTACTGATTGCCGCAGCAGGGCCTCATCGGCCGCCTGCTCTGGCAGGTATATGGTATTGCCGGCATTATCAACCGTTTTGCGCTCGCGGGGCGAGTAAATCATTTCAAGCAGCAGCCTTTGGGTATACTGGCCTATGGTGGCAGGCGCCCAGGTAGTGCTGCCCACCTGGTTGCCAAATATGTAATTGTTGTTGTGGTACAGCATGCTTTTCAGTGCCCCAAAGCATATGGCGGGGCCGTCGCGATAGTAATCTGTGGCAAAGCTGGGGTTGCCGCCTGCATTGTTGCCCACAAACCGGTTATAGTCAAAATCATTGCTATTGTAACCCGGCTGTGCAGTGTGCAGCTGGCGCGTTGGGTAGTCAACCTCATTGGCATAGAACAAAGCTGCCTGGCGCGCCTGGTCTTGTACCTGTTGGGGTGGCTCCTGCCACTGAACCATAGTGGTGAGGCTTTGCTGTATAATTTTATTCAACAGGCCACTTTCAGTTGCAGGGTTGTAGGTGGCTACTGGCCCCTGGCTACCCAGCCAGGTGGTTACTATGGCATTGTGGGTGTGCTGGTTCAGGTTTTTAACTGATGCAATGACCTGATTTGTGAATACCCCCTGAGGCCATTCGTTTGGGTTGGGCTGGGCCAGTACAATGCGTATTTGCGGGTAGTTATTACCCGCCTGTACAGGCTCAAGGGTGCTAAAGGGCGGGGCAGCGTGTAGCAGCTGCATGGTGTTAAGCAACACCTCAAGGTCTGGCAGCAGCATAGCCGCTCGCCCCATCAATACAAAGGTATAACTGGGCTGGGTGGGGTAGTTCAGCAGGTACTGCCTGATGTCATTAATAAAAAGTACTGCGGCCGAGCTGTTGGGCAAAGCCTCACTTTGAAGCCTGTTGCCAGTTTCATCAGTAAATGAAATGCTTTGGGCAAACAAGGCTGGCTGCCGCAACAAAGCATCGCTGGCCTGGGCAGCAGGTACATCCATAAACTGGGTGTGCTGGTAATACAACACGTTGTAGTTTTGCTGCCGCCACCGCAAAGCCAAAGGTATATCCTGGCTGCCAAAGCTGGCTACCAGGTTATTGCGGCTGTTTGTGGCCACATAGCCCTGTTGCTGGCCAGGTACTACAATAAGGCTGCCCAGGGCCGGGTTCAGCACTGTATTGGGCAACGGCTGCCCCTCTACTATTTTATGCTGCTTAGCCTCAGCATCAATGGCATACAGGCCCCAGTCAACCACGGTAAGCGGCACCACCTGTTCTGCCTCAACGCCATTGCAATGGCTGCTGGCTTTTACAAGCCATTGCCCATAGTTATAATCTACATCAGTCAGGTAACCGGGCTGGCCAGGTAAAGGGTAGTTAACCCCATATACATTATTGATGTGTAAAGGTGCTGCATGATTCACACTTTGCCATACCAGCTGGGCAGGGTCACCCTTTGCTTTGGCCACATAAATATTGGTAGCCCCGGCAGTATTGTATGCAGGGTTAACCACTATGGTTAATGGGCTATTGTTGTTATGCACAATACTGTCAGTTGGGGTCAATATCAGGTCAGTCACAGCAGTAGCTGTATTGGCCTGGCAGGCCTGGCCGCTCCACCCTTCAGTGCTAAACCGCACTTCCTCTGCCGCATTGTCAAGGTATTGCTGTTGTGCCTCGGTGGGGTTGGCTGGGGTATTGAACGCCTGCACAATGGTATACACATCGTCAATAAGCTCTGGTGTATTACCCCCCTGCACTATTTGTACTTTGTAAGTATTGGCCAGTACATCAGGGCTGCCATTTTGTTGGCTGGCAGGTTGCCGCATAAAGGCCCCCATATAGGTTGCGCACATGTTGCTGTCATAATAGCTTAACAGAGGTTCAGGGTAAGGGGCCGTTTGGTAGGGCGTACCGGCTGGCAATGAAGGGTTAAGTGGCAAAGCCATGCTGACTGCCGGTACTGGCTCCATACGGTAGGCTGCCAGTGCCTGCAGGGCGCGCTGTGAGGCCTGGGTACCCATATGCTCAGTGAGCGGTATGCGGGCAGCAATACCCGGCGGCAAGCCAGGCAGTGTAGCAGGCAGTTGCGTAGTAGCTACTTCAGCCAGTTGTATCGCGCTATTGGCAAAGTTGCCAAGGTTGGTTGCGGCTACCTGGTCAATAAAAGTAGTGGCCATTAGGGGCAATGCACTGGTCACCACCCCATTAAACTGCTGGGGCATTATGGTGGCCGCTGCCTGTACTATGGGCTGGGCGTGGCTTAGGTGGGCACTGGTTATTTTATACGTATTGTATGCATTGCTTAAGTCTGTAGGGTTTGCCTGAAACGAAGATGCACTAAAATTCATAAAAGTAAAGCCCTGTTGGCGCAGGCTGGTGAGCTGGCTGGCCAGCGAGGCTGTGGCCGCAGGGCTGGCCTGCAGGTCTAAAAACTCAATATGCCGCCAAATACAAGGCGACCGGAACAGGTCGAGCTGCTCTGAGGGGTCATTCAGCAGGGCCTCTAGCGTGGTTGTGGCCACAGCCCCGCCTAAACCACTGGCCAGCACAAACAGCCGCTTGCCACTAAACTGCTCAATTAAGGGCTTCAGTTCAGTATAAGCCAGCTGTGCTGCCGAGCCATTAACCGAAAGGGCATCAGTAAACGTCCATAGCTCTGGCACGTAATAGGGTGTATTTAAATCATGGTGCCAGGCCAGGGGGCCCTGGTGGTTCATAGCGGCCTGCTCAGCCGCAGCAAAGCCTGCATCAAGGTACTGGGTCAGGTCAACATACAGCACCTCAGCATTCTGCTTATCAATAATGGCCTTAAAACGCTCGGCCTGCCCCTTCATTAATGGGTCAGCATGGTTAAACACATCAAACAGGCTCCAGCCATGAAACACAATGTACAAATCGTCACTGACGCCACTAAACCCTTTGGCCTCTAACACGCTGCCATCTGTTTTGCTGAAGCGCACCTTGTGCCGGTGCCCGTCTTCATCTACCGTCCATACCCCAGCCTTGTGCACATCTACATGCACTACCTCTTCATTACTGCCGTTTACTGCTTTAATAGCTAAAAGCCCGTAGTACTCTTTGCCATGCGCAGTTGATAGGGCATCTAAATAAAGGGCCTGCTGGGGGTTGTTTATCTGCGTGTAAGCAGCATCTGCCTCACGCGCCAGTTTAATAAACCACTGGGTGCCCGAAGTGGCGGCGGCATTGGTGCTAAGGCAAAGCGGCTGCTGAATGTCATGCACGTCTTTGCGGGGGCTGGCAATCACCTGGCTACTCAGGTGGTTGCCTACATAATTCACAAAGCTGTTAAACAGCTTTGCATGGTTCAGCTGCTGGCCGTCGCCATACATCAGGCTGTTCATTTGGCCCCACAGCAACCCAGTGGTGGCTACTAAGCTTTGCCCCTCATAAATGCCTGTAGATGCCGCATACATATTGGCTGGTGCATAGGCTGCCATCAGGTGCTGGGGCACTGGCCCGGCAAAAGTGCCCGCATCGGCTTCGCTTTTGGGTATGGCCAGGGCCGTATTGTTGGGGTTATTGGTGCGGGTACCGCCCAATACACCCAGGTAGGCCGTACGGAAAAACTGATGCGCTGCCGTAAAATCAACATTTTCATATTGCCCTAAGTCAAGGGTCATATTCTCAAATAAACGCTCAAGCTGGGCCACCACCGTATCTTGCACGGCCTGGTCAGTGCCCGTAAAGCCCTGCTGCGCTTCCATGCGGGCACGCTCAAGGGCCAGTATTTCGCGCCAGGGGTTGATTTCAAGGCCTGCCGTGGCCTGGGCTATGGGGTTGGTGTTGGGCTGCCCGTCAATAAAAGGCAATACTTCAATACCAGGTGTGCCAGCGCCAGTCAGTGCTCCACCCAGCTGGCCGTTCCAGGTCAGCTGGCCCTTTTCATTGGGCGCCAGGCCGTACATATTTGACTGCGTGTTGTTATCAAAACGCTCAAAAAAGCGGCTGCCCAGCGTGGTTACCAGCAGGTGGTTGCGGGCATAATCATGAAAGCGAGCCTCAACCCGGTAATAGTAGCGCAGCCCGGCCTCTGTCATGCCTTCCATAGTGAGCCATACACCTTTGTAACG
>CAZXTW010000614.1:0-4403 GCA_964643525.1 uncultured Roseivirgaceae bacterium | reverse complement strand
TTCACCCACATAACCCTTATATCCCAACCTCACACGCGAATGTACGCCTGTTTGTGCCAGGTTGCTGCGGTAGGTGCTGGTAAACCGGGGGCGCCATTGGCCGGCCTCGGCCCTGTCAAAATCATTGGCGCCTGTGGGGGTCAGGGCAGCAAAATCATCATTGTAAAAATCGCTGTTCCAGGTATGGTCAAAGCTTACTGAAGTGGCAGCCATGACATTGCTGATGTTGGCGGCCCCGCTCATATCAGGGTACAGGCTGGCCGTACTGTTGGGGTCAGTCACATGGCGCACTATGGTGCCAGCAGTGGTGTTGAGCAGGTTTTTGTTGCCCGAGCGGAATATTTCAATAGAAGAAAAGGTGCCTGCCCCACCGGGTGACAGCCATGATTCACGTAGTTCCAGATAGTTATCAGTGGTGTTAATGGCTTCAACATGGTACATGGCGGTTAGGGTGAGGCCGTTGTAGCCAGCCAGCAGGTCGCCCACGGTAAAGTTTTGCAGTTGGGCGGCGGTTAGCGACAGTTGGGGGTTGGTGCCCAGGGTAAAGTTGCCGCTTATGCGGTAGCCCTGGTTGCTGGCCATGGCCCCCATGGCCGGGTAGTGCCAGTGGGCCGGTATGCTGTAGTTTACTACTGCGCCCTGCAGGGCATCTTGCTGCTGGGTAATAACGGGCAGGCCGGTGGTGGCATCAAAGGCCAGGGTAACGCTGTTGGTGGTGATACCATCTTGCATGGCCCTGACTGATTTTTGTATGGGGGCATAGCTCACCACTTTTGAGGTGGCATGGGTAAAGATGCCCCCGCCGGTTTCAAACCGCGAGGCCACGGCAGTAACCCAGGGTATGGGTATGATAAATACCAGGCCTACTGAGGCATCGCCCTCTACGTTAAAGTCTCTAATGGCTTCTACCATTCGTTTTTTGGCCAGGGTAATGTCTTCTACCCTGCCAATGTATTGCAGCTGGGGTTGTTCCAGGGCACCGTCAACCACGGGCACCTGCTCGCCAGGCTGGTAGTAGTCAAACTGCTTGTCTGACACGAGCACGGCATTGTTGGCAGCCACCAGGTTTTGGAGGTCATAATTACCCGACCAGCTGGAAACACGGCTTACCTGGCCATGCATGCCGTTTACTATGTAGCTAAAGCCCTGCGTAACAAAGTTGTAGTCTTTGAAGCTGAAGTTCAGCGGAAAGTCAACATTAAAGTCTCTGAAGTTTTGCTGGCTTATGGGCGTCATTTTGGCTACCACAGGGTAGTCACGGGCCGTGTGGTATTCACTAATGACAAAACCAGGGTTGGTGCTGCCCGAGTGGATGTTGCGTTTTATGATTTTGGCATAGCCTACCGAGGGTGCCGGGTAGGCGGTTTCACCAATGGGGCCTACCTGCTGCTCAGTATCAGTACCGGCAATCATTTTTTCGATCCACTTCTGCTTGTCACGCGTGATGAAGGTCACCAGGGGGTTTTCTTCGCCAATGGCCAATGGTTCATAGGCAGCCACCCCGCTTGAGATGATGTTGCCAGCCTGGTCAGTTGTTTTGTACACGTATTCATGGCCATACAGCACAGGGTCGTTTTCATAACCGGCATCGTAGGTAAGCAGGCGCTTTACGCGTATGCCACCCCCACGTTTAGGCTTGGGTAAGGGTACCCGCAGGTATGACTGGGCGGGGTTGAATTGCTGACAGAGTATAGCTGGCGAGGAGGCCACCCGGGCCAGGTTAAACAGCTGCTCAACGGCCTCGCCTGGGGTTTCAGGCTCGCTCATGGCCCCACTAGAGGCATCGCAATGGTTGCTTTTAGATATTTTACCTATGCGGTTGGCCAGTACAAAGTCTTTACAGACTTGCTTTGGCAGTTGCTTTTGGTCATTAGGCAGGGTAAGAATAATGTTGGTGCCCGAAATGCTAACGCCAGTAATGCTGGTATAGCCCGTGATGTATTCTTTGTTGCAATCGCCTGCATCAAGCTCAGGGGTGTTGTTGTCAATAAGGCTGTACAGCATTTTGAAGTACATTTTGTCTTTATCGTCAATATACCTGGCCTGTATGGTGTTGGCTATTTGATTGATTAAGTCTGTTTGAGAGGCCTCAATGCCCAGCGAGGTCACGTCAAAAGCCAACTGGTAATCACTGGCTGTGCTTACCATGGTAGCCATGGCATGGGCGGTTTGGTCTTGCACGTACTGGTAGTCATCAGCCTCGTACTGTAAGTGTATTTCACCCCCGGTGGGCAGCTTAATTTGTTTGAGCAGCCAGGCGGCAGGGTCATAATCAATATTGGGTTGCAGGGTTTGGTCAAGCCAGGGGGTATGGTCAAGGTGGCGGTTAAGGCCATTGGGCTGGTACTGGCCCCAGGCATCGGTATTGGGCTCGTGGTAGTCAGGGTTTTGCATGGCCTGGCTCAGGTTGCCGTAGTTGCCGGTTACATCATCGGCCCCGCCGGGGCCATATTTGGTCGGGTACATGGCCGTATATTCAGCCTGGGTGGGGTAGCTGTATTTGAACTGGTAAATGTTTTCCTGCTCGGTTTTGCCATTGTAGGTACAGTATACTTTGGCTAGTGTAAGCTTGCCACTTTGGCTGTTGGCTGTGCCGGGGGCGCCCTTCATTAACTGATCTGTGCCCTGGGCATATTGAAAGTGTATGGTTTTAAACGGGATAGCCCCATTACGCACGGTTATGTTGCCATTCTGGTCACGTTGCAGCCGGCGGTCGGGGTCAATGGGTACATCACTGATGGGGTAAATTCCTATGCTATCCAGTTGATGTAATACCCCGGTGCCCTGCTGGTTGCGTTGTATGGCAACATCGCCTTCAGGGGCCTCAATGCCATCGGCCGTTCTGGGCGAGGTATAGAAAATGGCCACGTGGGTTTTTGTTTCAACTGATTGCAGGTAATAGATTTCTTTATCGCCCGCCGTAAAGCCGGCTACATCATCTTTGGCATCAGAAAGGCCGCCCCTTTGGTAGTACAGGCCGTTATAGGGCATGCGCCAATGGAAGTCATTATAGGCTTTGGTGTAGTTAAAGCGGGTGTAGCCGCCAAAGTCATCTACCGTGGGGCCGTCAAAAGTACGGTCAACATAGTTGCTGTTGGTAATTTCTGTTAGCAGGTGGGCCGAGGCATAGGCACCGGGTATGTACTGGCCAAGCTTGGTTTTATCGTCTTTGGCGTAAGCCTTGTAGCGGCTGTCAATATCAGTAACGCCCTTAAGGCCATAGCGCAGCGAGGTTTCGTTTTTGCTGTATACCGGCAGGGCATAGGTGTAGCGCATGCCATTGGGCTTGGTTAATGAAAACTCGCCAATCAGGTCGCGGTAATCTGTATTGGTTCTGTTGCTTAGCGTAGTCAGGTCAGCCCGGCGTGACCACCCCCTGTGGTTGGCCCCAAGCATATTGCCATTGGTGGTGTAGCCTATGTGGGTAGTCATTTGTGCCCGGTTGCCCAGCTGAAACTGGTTGTTAAAGTCGTTGATTACTGGCTCAAGGTCATTGTTCAGGCCATTGGTTATAGGCTCGTCTGTATTGGTGCTGAACCAGTTGCTGGCCAGTTCATTTTCAAACCTGAAAAACAGGGGCTGGTCAACCGTGGTGTTGTCTGGGCTGGTAAAGGTGTAGTTCATGTCAAGCTGCTGTGCCGGCCAATCAGAGAGGGTGGTTGAGTTGGGTGAAATACCTGCACCGTTCAGGGCAAATTTGGTTCCGTTATTTTTAGGTACTTCAATGGGTGGAGTTTTTAGGTTGGCATTGCTGCCAATGTCAGCACCGGCACCGTTGTCAAGCCCAAGTTCAATTTCTGCCCCAACATGAAATGAGCGGTGCCTGCTCACTACCTGCCTGGGCTTAAAGTGGCCCAGTTGTTTGTGGTAGGCCCTGAAGGTACCGCTCAGGCCCTGGCCGGTTACCATAAACTGGTCTGCATCGTTAAAGGGTATGCCGGTAAACTCAGTTCTTTTGTTTACTGGCGTTTCTTTTTCAATGTGGTAGTCCATCATGCTTTCGGCATCGGTAGCCTCAGCAGAGTAGATGTATCCGTAGGTTGGCGAGGTTTGCTCGTCAACCGGGTTTTGTATGGCCACAGAGCCCTGCAAGTCACCACTGCCGGTATGGGCAGTGGGGTGCCTAACAGGCTTACTGAAAAGTTGTATGCGTTTGAGGTATATTCCTGTAGTTGGGTGGGCCTGTAAAAGTTGTTTCTGCTTAAGCCCCCGTACATGCCGGTACTTACCCCAACACTTGAGTTTAAGAAGTTAAACACCGGGTTGGTGCCTTGCTTGATCAGGTCAAAAGCATCAAGCTTTATCTTTGCGTTGTTGTCTTTATCTTTTTTAGGCTTTTTGAGCAACAGCTTAGATACATTGTGGGGGTTGATGCTGCCAGAGAAGTAGGGCTTGGCATTTTT
>CAZXTW010000613.1:0-4408 GCA_964643525.1 uncultured Roseivirgaceae bacterium | reverse complement strand
ACAACATTGCCGAAAAATACCAGGTACCCCTACAACAAGTCACCGACCTCAAAGAGGCCATGGGGCTGTAATTTTCAAATCCCGATCTACTACAGCAGTGGCTTCCCCTAAGAACTGCGGTCAATACAAAGATTCCCAACCTCTATTTTCTCATTTCTGACTTCTAACCTCATCCCTCTAAACTACAGCCTTGTGTACTGGCGAAGCTGACAACAACATTGCCGAAAAATACCAGGTACCCCTACAATGTTCTAAAACCTGATTTCAAACTTCTTATCTCCGAAGTCTACACACATTAAATTGGTCAATAATAAACTACATCCAGTGGTGTATCAAGCTACATTATTGCGTAGTATTGTGCATATGGCCAAAAAGAACAAAAGTAACGCCCGCACCAGGCAGCCCAAGCCCAGCGATGCATTTTTCAAAAGGGGCTTATCTAAACTGCAACTGGTTAAAAAGCTGCTACAGCTGTTACTTGACCCGCAAGAGGTGCAACGCATTAACTGGGCCACCCTGCAACCCGCCAAAGACAGCCTGGTAACCAAAAAGCTCAAACGCCTCAATATTGACTTATTATATACCGTCAAGTACAATGACAACACTGACCTGGTACTGATGCTGCTCATTGAACACAAAAGCCATACCCCGTTAAAAGACGATGTGGTTGAGCTAAAGCTGATGGAATATGAGATGGAAGTATACAAAGCAGTAAAAGACTACAGAAAGGAAGAAAACACCCTGCGGCGCAAGCAAGCTGGCAGCCAACCATTAATTGATACGCCCTTTCCCAACATCTCTACCCTAGTGGTGCACCACGGGCGCAGCCCCTGGAATGCGCCCGACTGGCAAACGCGGCGTGGGCTACCACAGCAGTTGCCAGCTAACCATGCCCCTCGCGGCTTACGTTACAGCTACTACCTGCATGACCTGAGCCAGATGACCGACCAGGAGGTGCTGGCCTTCTACCAGTCCTCAGCCGAGCTGCTGGTCATGGCCTTATTAATGAAGCACAGCCACGACAAGAGCCTACACAAGTTGGAGGCCTTGCTGCTGCTGGCGCGCAACATCAAATCTGCGCAAGAAGGCTTTATACTATTTGAGGAGCTTTCTGAATATATGCTTACCTTTACTGAACCAGAAAACTACGAGCACGTTATAACTATAGCAGAACAGTTTGACCCAACCTTAAAAGAAGACGTGATGACCATAGCAGAAGCATTAGAGCAAAGAGGCGAAGCTAGAGGCGAAGCAAGGGGAGTAGCCATAGGCGAAGCCAAGGGTAAAGCCGAGGGTAAAGCAGATGGGCTCAACATCAGCAAACTCATCATCAAAGCCTTGCGTGCTGGTGAAGCTGACAACAACATTGCCGAAAAATACCAGGTACCCCTACAACAAGTCACCGACCTCAAAGAAGCAATGGGCCTGTAATTTCCATTGCCTGATTACTAGCACAGTGGCTACCCTTAATGGGTGCGGTCAATGCAAAGATGGCCAACCTCTATTTTCTCATTTCTGACTTCTAACCTCATACTTCTAATCAAAAGCCTTGCGTGATGGCGAAGCTGACAATAACATTGCCGAAAAATACCAGGTACCTCTCCAACAAGTCACCGACCTCAAAGAAGCCATGGGGCTGTAACTGCTAAAGCCTAACTTACTTCCCAAATGGCTGACTTCATGAAGCCCATCTGATTTCTTTTTCTAACCCCAATAAATCATATTAGCTTGATTCATATTAATAACACTTATTGTGCCAAGACAATAGCTACAGTTATATCTTCAGAATGACTTATTGTAACTAACCAGTTCTTTATCCCTAGCGTATTTGCAATTTCTTTCACTTTTCCCATTACTTCAATTTCAGCTTGTCCATTTTCTTGCCTAAGAACTTCTATATCTAAAAGTGATATACCATCTTCCATACCCTTATTTATCGATTTTAGAACTGCCTCCTTAACAGCAAACCGTCCTGCAAGAAATCCTACACTTTTAGAAACTTCATATTGCTCAATTTCACGCAATGTAAAAACTCTCTTAAGTACATGGGGGTCATCCTGCCAGCCAAGCTCTCTGGTGAATGAGTGTGAAACTAAGTCACAACCTATGCCAATTACCATACTTTTTCATTTTTTAAATACTCCAGACTTATTTTTCAAATCGAAATGGATTGTGCCTCCATCATTGGCAACAAGGTTTATGAACAACTCGTATGCCTTCAGTATAGCCATTTCCCATTCTGCATTAGACCGAATGTTGACCTCAAATGGTGAGACCATTTCGCGTATCCATTTCAATAAATGCTGACTTGGCTTATAATCCCCTTGGTAAAACCCCTTTTTATTTGCTTGGTTAAAGATTGTCAAAGAGATTGCTTCCTCGGTAATAGTAGCTCTAGCACCATCTTCATACTGATCTACACAATCGTCGCTTTTCCTTTTTCTTTTCATTAAGGATCTAGCGCAAGGCGACCAACCCAAAATTGCTGCAAATGCATAGTGAAAGACATCATGAAATCGATAATTGTCTGCCTTTTTTGAATTATCAACAATCTCATCTCCCGCTCGAACTCCGTTGATGAAAACCCTTGTTTTTGGAATATTCTCCAGTTTAATAGTCTCAAAGATAACAGTAAATGTTCTTGGGATCTGTTCCATAGGAGGAAATCCGGAATCAAAAAATTGAATGTTATGCTCAGTTGTCATAGCTATTTTAAATTTCTAAACATAATTATTAGATACACACTATTATTAAATCTGATTATATGGCTTTTATCGCAGAGTTTTGACCAAATTCCGCCTTCTTTTTTAGAGCTTCGGCTCCATTATTATTGGCAAGCCTATTATTCACACAATAAATTCATTTTACCTCAGTCATTGAATATGTCATTTATCAGGTGCTAAATATTTCTCAACAATTTGATTTAGACCCCATTTTGGCGGAAACCAATAATTAATTGATTTATAATTAGCTCTATAAGATTGCTTGATTTTAGTTCTATCACTTTCACCCTTAATTTCTGGATGCTTTACCCGAGCATATTTATCTACCTCACAAAAAAGATTTTGACAGTCTATCAACTGTAATGGGCGCCCCCAAAGTGTTTGAAATGTTAATCCTAACCTTTCAAACTCTAATTCTTGGCGATCTGTGACAAACTTGATTATTTCTGAGTTATTCAACCCTCCTTTATCAAGAAAACACTTACTGATCCCTCCTTTTGCACCAGGCCCAGGAACTACAAAATCTGACTCTAAGAAGTCAATAATTTCAGAGTAATTAATATCTATCAACAATTGGTATGCCAAAAAATTACCTAATCCAGGTAGTCCTTTTAATATTTCAAATGCCTTACTCATAGTCTCTGCTTGAGCAAGTTTTAAGTGTGTTTTTCTTCTGATAATATACTCTATCAGTTTTAAATGATTTGAATGCTTTCTTTCGTAACCAAAAGTTGATTTTCCTGATGGCATGATGTATGCTGCTGAATATATCTTTTTCTTATGAGTTAATGCATCAGTTAGGATATCATCATAGTAATTAAACTTGAAATTTTTCCATCTTAAATCTCCTATTCTTTCTGTCAAAAGCTCCCATGTTTCAATCTTATTAAATAACTTAAAAAGAAGAATCCTGAACAATACTTCTTCCGGGGCATCAGGAAAATCACTATTGTAAATAACATTTTTTATCAAGTATTGGCTAACTCTATCTGCTGCACGATACGAGTTTGTAAACCGAAACTTATTCAGTATCGGATCTTTCGACCAGGGGAATGGTTTTCGATTAATCCGATTAAAGAATATATCTTGTCTAAGTACTGCAAACTTCCAGTAACTATCATAAACCTCAGTAACTCGTGTTGGAGACATGGGTATGTGAATCTCAAAAGATGAAATGTTTTGATTTGGTTTTTCTTGCTTCTGTTCTTTTTGTCTCATTGATTTAGTTCTACGCCTGATGCACCCAAGAGCTCCGATGCCAATTTTTTTGAGATATCAAGTTGCTGAACGCCTATAAAACAGTTGACCCGGTTTAAATTACGTCCTGTTTCATTGGCAATAAATTTGCCCAAATTGATCAACCCTAACCAGTTTCCATATGCTTTCTTATAGAGTAATTGAATTGCATAGAAGCTATTTAAGACTATTTCATTATCTACGGTTTTGTAAACAGTTACATGCTGAAGGCAAGGAAAACCTTGATAGCGTGAGTTAGTGTGATCTTTACTAGGGTCAAATATGGACGCCTGAAGCTTTGAGCGTCTAACTGCATCATCCTGTTTCAAAGATGTAATGATAGTTTCTAGTTGGTTAATATCTTCGTTGTCGCCATAAGAGATTAGTCTACTAAAGTATGTTCCATTACGATTACTACTGTCAATTTTTTTTATTCGTTTAAGATTATT
>CAZXTW010000612.1:3261-4412 GCA_964643525.1 uncultured Roseivirgaceae bacterium | reverse complement strand
CTCCTCGATCCTGCTCGCCGCCCTGGGTCTTTGCGGCCTGGTCGGTATCTTCAAACTCATCCCACAGCAAGGGGAAAAAGCAATCCCACCACGATTCAAAGTAGCTCGGGGCAGTTACGTCGGGCTCATTAAAGTAGTCCCACTTTTTCAGGTTGGCCAGTATATCTAAATGGGCCTGGCTTAGCCCTGCCTGGTCAATGGTGTCTAACCACAGGGGCAGGGTTTCTGCCGCCAACAGGTTTTTATTGTCATTTTGCAGTTGCTTGCAATCTTCTACAGTAACAGCGTCATTGCCAGCCAGCACCTCGTTAATGCGGCGGTTGCGGTAATGCTCATAGTAGGCATCAAACACATGGTAAGGGTAGCTCTCGTCTACCGGCCACTGGTTGGCTGAGCTTACAAACCCCCGGTTGGGGTTTTTGATATGTACGTTGTGCTCTGGCGGTATGTAAGCCTGCCATTCATGGTCAGGGTTGCTGCCATCCATTAAGTACTTGCCCTGCTCAGGCCACTTGTTAATGAACTTGCCTTGAATTTTCAGAGCTATATCACCTTTAACAGAAGCAAAAACAAAATTCTGGGCAGGTACTGTAAAATGATTCAGGGCTTCAATATACTCGCCGTGGTTTTTGGCGTGGTTCAGCTTGTAAAATGTCAGCTCTTCGTTGCTGGGGTCGTGGGCTGTCCACCTTAACGCATAGTTTTTTAAGGCTTCTTCTTCTAAGTAATTTTCATCATAAACTACCGGGCCAAGGTGGGTGTATATAACAGTGTCAATTACAGTTTCGCCACCCTTTACCTGAATGGTTTCTACTACCTTCTGTGTTTTCAGCCATTGGTCGCCGTACTTATATTCATTCCTCTCAGCATCTTTAAACTCTATCAGGTACCAGTCTTTTACATCGCGGCGTGCATTGGTTACCCCCCAGGCAATAGAGTCGTTAAAGCCAATAATCACGTTGGGGTCGCCGGGCAGGGTAGCGCCAAACACATTAACGCCAGGCGCATTGAGCTGCATCACAAACCAGATAGAAGGCAGGCTCAGCCCCAGGTCAGGCTCGTTGGCCAGTAAGGGGTAGCCATTTTTTGTTCTGCTGCCGCTCACAGCCCAGTTGTTGCTGCCGTGGTATTTGCTGGGTTTTTCTGTAATG
>CAZXTW010000612.1:0-3235 GCA_964643525.1 uncultured Roseivirgaceae bacterium | reverse complement strand
CTAAAGGGAATGATACCTCTGGCGTATCAATAGGCTCGGCTTTAAAATCCCAGACAGAGTCGGTAGTAATAATAGGGTCAGTATTGTCAGGCTTTAAAGGAAACAGCAAATCCATTTGCTCTTTGCCCAGCATTTTCAAAGCATTGGTATACTCAAGGTCTACATCATAGCCCGTCAGGTTATTGGCCATATAACGCAGCAGCATCATGCATTTAATGGGCGTCCAGGGTTCAGGCTTATAGTTCAATAATTTATATTCAAAGGGCAGGCTGGCCTGGTCAAGGGTGGCTATGTAATCATTTACCCCAGCGCTAAAGCGTTCCATGCGCTGTTTTGATCCGGGGTAGTCTTCCATGAACTTCATGGTATTTCTGGCCCCGAAGGTAAGGCCTTTGCGGCGGTTTAATCGATCAAACTTAACATACTTGGGGCCTAGTATTTCTGAAAGGCGCCCCTCTGCCGCTAAAATCTGAAACTCCATTTGCCACAGGCGGTGCTTAGCCGTTACGTAGCCTTGCAGGTAGTAAAGGTCTGCTTCACTATCAGCAAAGAGGTGGGGGATGTAGTGCTCGTCATAAATCACCCTGGCTTCGGCTGTAAGGCCGGGCATATCCAGGGCTTCCTGCGGAGGGGCTTCTACCGCATTTTGCCAAAAGCCATGGGCAGGGCTAAGTAGTTTTCCGAATGCGGGCAGGCCGCTGAAACCTTGATCTAAAACATAACATAAACCTGCGGTAATAATCAATGACAGCAGAAAGCCGATCCATCTCATATGAATATATTTTTTCGTTTAAATATATGGAATAATTGCTTAATACCTGATCATATCACCGAATTGTATGGTTTTGTATTGGGGCATTCTTATTATTTCGGATCAATTATAGTAAACCGGTGGTTTTCATTTATAGCCTTGTACAAAGTTTATATATTTGCTCGTTCATCTAAGAAATCCAAACGGGCCTCAGGTGTTGGCCTTTTTATTTATGCATAGAACTGTTCCTATTCTGCTTGCCGTATGCATGATGTTTTTTGTGGGCTGCATTCCAAATAAAAAAGTGATTTACCTGCAAGACACCAACTACGAAACACGTGAAACTGTTGGCGTAGATACGGTCATTAACAGCTTTGGCCTGGTTGACCAGGAGTACCGCCTTCAGCCTGACGATATTATCTCGATTAAAATATCAAGCCTGACGCCTACCGAGTATAACTTTTTTGCAGAGACAGAAAGGGAAATCAATGAAAAGAACCCTTTGCTGTCGGGCTTTTTGATTGACCAGCAGGGGTATATTGTATTGCCTGTTCTTGGTAGTATTAAGGTGCAGGGCCTTACCACTATTGAAGCGCAGAATACGATTCAGACCCTGGCGGCTGATTACCTGCAAGACCCTACCGTAAACGTGCGCCTGTTAAACTTCAGGTTTACCATA
This sequence comes from uncultured Roseivirgaceae bacterium, assembly GCA_964643525.1. GTDB lineage: Bacteria > Bacteroidota > Bacteroidia > Cytophagales > Cyclobacteriaceae > CAZXTW01. The sequence continues at coordinate 1,805 of CAZXTW010000612.1, read as the reverse complement.
CTGGGTGAGGTAACCAAGCCGGGTAATTTTAACACCTACAACTCACGCCTGACCATTTTTGATGCTTTTGGTATGGCTAATGACCTGACCGATTTTGCCGACCGCTCAAAGGTGCAACTGGTGCGGCACAAAAATGGCGAAGCAAAGGTGGTGTACTTGAATTTACTGGACGATGACCTGCTTAACTCTGAATTTTATTATATACAGCCTAATGACCTGATAAGTGTTGCCCCCCTTAAAGCCAAAGACTACCGTAAGTTTCAGGTAGTGAACATTGGCCTGCTAATTTCAACCATCAGTGCGGTTAGCCTTTTATTACTACGTGTTAATTAAACTATGAACAGATCGTGGACCAGTCACAGAATATAGTTGTTGAAGAAACTGTCGATCTCAAAAAGGTAATTTACAAATGGCTTGCCAAATGGTATTTGTTTGTCATTTCGCTCATGATTGCCTGCCTGGTAGCCTACCTTGTAAACCGGTATACCACACCGGTATATGTTGTGAGTACCTCTGTTTTGGTAAAGGGGCCTAAAGATATTTCTAACTCAGTGACAGACCTGTTGTATGGCGATCAATTTTTTGGCTCGTCAAGCAACCTTGAGAACGAAACCATTCTATTAAAGTCCCACTCGCTTATTTCGGCCACTATTCGTGAGCTAGACCTTGACATTGCGTATTTCAGGCAGGGCGATTTAAAAACCAGCCAGCTGTATAAGGCCAGCCCCATACGTGTGGTGGTTGATCAGTCATCTGAGTTGATGCCCTATGGCAAGCTGTTTACCTGCCGGTGGAATGACGATGCCAGCTATACCCTTACTGTAGATGATGTGCCCGAGCTACAGGCCATTAATGGCAAAACCTTTTCGTTTGGGCAGCAGGTATCTGTCAGTGGGTTTACGTTTACCATTATGCGCCGTGAAGGTGAAGTGGTAAACCAGCTCATTAATGAAATGCTGTTTAAGGTGCTGAAGCATGAAGACCTGGTAAACTACTACCGAAAAGAACTGAATGTAGCCCCGCTGATGCGCGAGTCAAGTATTTTAAATGTATCTATTGCAGGCACTAACCCCGATAAGGAAATTACTTTTTTAGATAAGCTGATAGAAAAGTATATGGATAGCGGTTTGGAAGAGAAGAACCAAAACGCCAACAAAACGATTGACTTTATTAATAACCAGCTGGGTGAGATCAGTGACTCATTAAACCAGATTGAAGGCAGACTGAAGCTTTTTAAGGAGCAAAACAATGCCATTGACTTAAGTGATGAGGGCAGCACTTTGTACAGGAATATACAGGAGCTTGAAAAAAGTAAGGCCGAGCTGCTGATTACTGAAAAGTACCTGGTGTATCTGGAAAATTACCTGAATACTGACTTACCTATAGACCAGTTGCTGGTACCATCAACTTATGGCATTACAGACCCCACCCTGAATACGCTTACCAAAAACCTGGTTGATTTACAGGTAGAAACCAAGCTGCTGGGTACAGACACACGCATTGAAAACCCCTTGATAAAATACAACCGCCAAAAAATTGAAGAGCTGAAAGGGCAGTTGCTAGAGAATATTAAAAACCTGAAAGAAACCAACAACATTAGTATTAGAGATGTTGACGACCGCATTGCTGATTTTACCAATTCATTGAATGAGTTGCCTGGGGCTGAGCGTGAGTTTATTAATATTAAGCGGCTATATAACCTGAGTGAAACATTGTATATGTTTTTGATGGAAAAACGTGCTGAAGCCGCCATTACAAGAGCATCAAATACGCCAGACATCAGGCTGGTTGATAGTGCCATTGTA
>CAZXTW010000611.1:0-4430 GCA_964643525.1 uncultured Roseivirgaceae bacterium | reverse complement strand
GGTATTTCTAAGCCCTGGATGCCCAATGTACCCGGCATGGAGCTTACTGAAAACTATGCTGATGTATCTATCGACAAAGAAGATTTTGCCAACCAGAGGGTGTTGATACTGGGTAAGGGCAACTCGGCCTTTGAAACGGCCGACCACCTGGTTGAAACCACTGCGTTAATACATGTGGCCAGCCCCCACCCGGTAAAACTGGCCTGGAACACCCACTTTCCGGGCAACCTGAGGGCGGTAAACAACAACTTCCTGGATACCTACCAGCTCAAGTCACAAAACGCCATTCTGGATTGTGACGTAGTGCGCATTACCAAAGAAAACGGGGTATACCAGGTAGATGTAGCCTATACCCATGCCCATGGCGAAACTGAAACGCTGGAGTATGACCGCATTATTGTGGCTACTGGCTTTAAGCTGGATACGTCAATCTTTGCTGACAACTGCCAGCCCAAGCTTATGCACAATGACAAGTACCCTGCCGTTAAATCTGACTGGGAAAGTGAGAATATTGACGACCTGTACTTTGGCGGTGTAGTAAGCCAGGCCAACTTCTTTAAGAAAACCACCACACCTTTCATTCATGGTTTCCGCTACAACATGCGTACGCTGTACCATATCATGAAAGACAAATACCACAACCAGACACTGCCCGGTACTGATCTGGCATTCGACTCTGAAGCCATTGCCAATGAAATGCTGGCCCGCATTAACCGCTCGTCGGCCCTGTGGCAACAGTTTGGCTACTTCAGAGACGTGGTAGATGTTGATGCCAACAACAACGTAAGGTATTACTTTGAGCTGCCTAAAGATTATGTGGGCAAGCTGTACAGCAACCATGCCTTTACTGTTTCGTTAGAGTTTGGCAAAAAGCAAAACAACGTGTTTGAGGTAAACCGCCAGCCCACGGCAGCGGCAGCCCACGAGTCTTTCTTCCTGCACCCGGTAATCAGGCACCACTACAGTGGCGAGGTAATTGGCACCTGCCACCTGGTAGAAGATCTGTTTGGTGAGTGGAAGCATGCAGAAAAGCACGTACAGGTGTTGCAGGAGTTCATGGCCAGGCAAATTACCCTCATTAACCAAATGCAGGAACAGCTGGCCGAGTCAGAGTCGTAAGGCTCTGGTATAATTAGTAACCAGGTTGCAGATAGGTTTAATATATTTGTAAAAAGTTTAGGCCTGTCTGTAACCTAACCCAATACTATGTAGTCTAAGCGTGCATCAACCAACATGCTTTGCATAAATCTCTAGTACACTATGTTTAAGAATTATTTGAAAGTTGCCTTACGCAACCTAATGAAGAATAAGAGCTACGTCCTGATCAATACCCTGGGTATGGGCATAGCCTTAACGTGCTGTATGACGGCCTACCTGCTGGTAGCCTACAACATTGAGTTTGATTCGTACTTTGCCAAAAGCAAAGTCAATGATGTGGTGAAGGTAAGGCAAACCTTAAAACTGGCTGATGGCTACGCCCACCAGCAATACATTGCCCCTATCGTGCTGGCTCCTATAGCTGCACAAGAGGTGTCAGGTATTGAAGACTTTAGCCGCTACACCAGCCAGGGTACTGTTGTTACCCATAACAACAATGCCTTTTCTGAAAACGTAAGCTTTGCCGATGCGTCGTTTTTTGAAATGTTTGGCTTTGGCCTCAAAAGCGGCTCATATGAAAGCTTTAACGACCTGAGCACCATATTTATTAGTGAAACGCTGGCCCAGAAATACTTTGGTGGTGAAAACGCCATTGGCAAAACCCTCACCATGGAGTTTGGCAACAAAAAGCAGCAGGTGGTAGTAGGTGCCGTGATGGAAGACCTGCCCCTGAACACCTCGTTCACGCACGATGCCGTGATGCGCATTGAAAACTACCTGAATGTTTACGGAGTGACCAAAAACGACTGGCAGGCCGGCAAAGATGCCTCTATTCTGTTTAAACTAAGCAATATGGGCCAGCGCAACCAGGTGGCCAAGCAGCTTGATAAATACCTTGACCTCATTAACCAGGGTAAAACAGATGTAACGGTATTTAAGTACAACTTTATACCCTTTACACAAAAAGTAGATGCCAACGCAGCGCGCGAAACCTTTCTGCACCCCACCATACCCAGCATTGCCTTGATCATATTTACCGTACTGGGCCTGATTATTCTGCTCATTGCCTGCTTTAACCTCACCAACACCACCATGGCCTTAACGGGCAAGCGCTTTAAAGAGGTGGGCGTACGTAAGGTTATTGGCGCGGCCCGCTCGCAGATTATGTACCAGTTTCTGGTAGAAATTATGTTAACCATAGTCCTCTCTATTGTAGTAGGCCTGGCCATGGCGCAGGTAGTTGTGCCTGAGTTTGCCGCCATGTGGGGCTTAAACTATGGCATGAGCGATTTGAACGGGCTGAACTTTATGGTGGCCCTGATCATACTGCTGTTCCTGTCATCTATCATTGCTGGTATTTACCCGGCCCTTTCCAGCAGCAAGCTGCGCCCGGTAGCCCTGTTAAAAGGCAGTGCCAAAACAAAAGGTACCAACCCATTGGTGCGCATTCTGCTGGTGTTTCAGTTTTCACTTTCAGTAATTGTACTCATTGCAGGTATCATCTTTACCCAGAATGCCGACTACCAGCTGGCCCTGGGCTTTGGCTACGACTGGGAGAACATCATTACCGTTACCATTAACGATGGTGAAGACTATGACAAGCTGCGCAATGCAATCATCAGCAACCCTAAAATTGAAGAAGTATCGGCCACGGCCAACCACCTGGGCACCTACAGCAGCTACCCCGCAAGCATTATGATTGATGCCGAAGAGGTACGCAGCAATGTGTATGAGGTAGGCCCTAACTACTTTAAAGTAATGGGCCTTGATGTAACCTTGGGGCGTGCGTTTATTAACAACAACGAGGCCGAGCGCGAAGCCAGTCTCATTGTTGATGAAAACTTTGTGAAAAACCACAACCTGGCTGACCCTATTGACAAGCGCATCTCGTTTAACAACAAAACCTACACCATTGTAGGTGTGGTAAAAAACCACCTCAGTGGCCTAAAAAGCCGCCAGGATATTGACCATATGTACCTCATTGCGGCCCCGCAAAACTACCACCTGCTGGTGGCCCGTACCAACGGCAGCAGCACCCTGGAAATACAGCGCAACGTCATTCGCTCAGCCTGGAATCAAAACTTCCCTGGCCGCCCGTTTGACAGCAAGCTGCAGGAAGACATCCTGTTCAAAGAAGCCAACGAATACAATGGCAACATGCGTAACATCTTTGTATTCTTAACCATACTGGGTTGCCTGCTGTCGGCCTCGGGCATTTACTCGCTGGCCACACTCAACATACAAAAGCGTAAAAAAGAAATTGGCATCAGAAAAGTGCTGGGGGCCAGCTCTCAAAACATTGTGAAGCTCATCAACAAAGAGTTTGTCATCATCCTGGTGGTGGCCATGGTGCTTGGCGGTGTGGGGGGCTTCTTCCTCTCAAACGCATTGTTAAACAGCCTGTATGTACAGCATATACAGGTAGGGGTACTGCCTGTATTAATTGGCGGCCTGTTCATCTTCTTGCTGGGCACGGCAATTACCAGCAACACCATATTCAGGGCCACCCTGGTGAACCCCACCAAAACCCTGAAAGAAAACTAAACCCGAATACTTCTTAAACATAGTAATAAGCAACCTTGCAGAAGCATACCGGCGCAACACCTGCGCCGGGTGCTTCTGCTTTTGCTATAAACTACCTAAACAGTCTTTCCATTAAACTACCATCAATAACCCATTATGGAAAATACCCTTCAAAACGATACCCTTCAACTGCCTTTGTGCATTGATGTGAATGGCATTGGTGCCGATGAGTTCATAAGCCATTACAAAGCCAATGAGGCTATGGTGAACGAAAAGCTGGACGAAGTGGGCGCGGTAAAATTTACCGGCGTAGAGATTGACACGGTGGAAACTTTTCAATACATCTGTGACCGCATATCAAGTAAATTTCTGGCTTATATCGATGGCAACTCGCCCCGCACCAAGCTGTCGGGCAATGTATATACCTCTACCGAGTACGACAAAACCCAACGCATTACCATGCACAACGAGCTGTCGTACTCTGCCAAATGGCCCAACAAGCTGTTTTTTAGCTGCCTCATTCCTGCTGAAACAGGCGGTGAAACCCTGCTGGCCGATTCACGCGACATATACAACGCCCTGAACCCTGACATTACCCGTGAGGTAGAAGAGCGCGGCATTACCTACATCAGAAACCTGCACGGTGGCCAGGGAATGGGCCCTTCATGGCAGGATACCTTTGAAACTACTGACAAAGACCAGCTGGAAGCCCACTGCAACGCCCTGAACATTGATTACGAGTGGCGCGACAATGACGCCCTGCGCCTGTTGCAGCCCAGCCAGGGTATTATACAGCACAGAAACACCGG
>CAZXTW010000610.1:0-4435 GCA_964643525.1 uncultured Roseivirgaceae bacterium | reverse complement strand
GTTCAGGTTAGCATTACCCACAACAAACAGCAGGTCACCCGCCTGGCCGTTGCTGCTGCACACGGCAATGTCATCGCCAAGGTCAGGCTGCAGGGTACCAACCACCACCTCGTCTTCAGCCAGGCAATCTTCGCCAGCAATTACAGCTACCGAGTAGGTACCAGGCTGTGTTACGGTAATGGTTTGCGTCGTGTCGCCGGTACTCCAGAGGTACTGCAAGCCGGGGTTGCCCGCGTCAAGCGTAATGCTGGTCACAGCTTCGCTACAGGCAGCGGCCCAGTCAACAGCCTCAGTCAGCATATCCCAGCCGGCCTGCGTTACAATAGCGGCATCGTCATACCGCAAGAACAAGCCCACACGGCGTGCTGGTGCGGTGGCACCCACCATCTGGTCGCCAGCCTCATAGGTAAATATCAGGCTGCGGCTGGTATTTGCCGCGGCAACGGCCACAATATTGGCAGCAGCAGCTGGCACACCAAAGCCTGCCTGGCCGGTGGTGTTGTATACAGCCACCTGGCCGCTATAGCCTGCTGCCAGTGGGCTGGTAGCATCAGTAACCACCAGGTCAGTTACGTTGTTCTGGTTGCCATAATCAACGCCAGCCTGTGTGCCTGTCATGTGCAGGTTGTCATAGGCGTGTGGCTCCCAGCATACTACCGGCACAGGCATATCAGTAAAGGTGGTGCTTACCACGCCGCTATTGGCTGTGGCTGAAATCAGCACCACACGCTTGCCGTTGCCGTCAGCCGCCGTGGCCACGTCGTCATCAACAACTACTACATCGTAGCCTTTGGCAGTAAACATATCTACCAGGTACTGGGCGCTGCTGCTCAGGGTGGTGTTGCCAACAACCATTAGCAGTGCTTCATTATTGCAGTTGGTACCGCACAGGTAGCGGTTGGCACCCAGATCAACCAGTGGTGCAGAACAGTCTACTCCGCAATCGGCATTCACATTTACATCACCATGGCCGGTATAGCTGCCCGTATAGTTAAACCATACTGAGGCACCATAGTTGGTGTTTTTGCTGTTGGCAGCCACACCCACCTGCAAGCCATACTTGTAACTGGTTGGCCTGTGGGTTACGTTCAGGCTTTTGCCGGCAAAGGCACCTTCACCAGTAAGGGTACTTGGTGTTGCCGGGTCAAAGATGTAGTAATCCCACAGCAGGTAGTTCAGGCCGGCTTTCTTTTGCTCGTCTTTAAAGCTGCGGCCCAGGGCACTCCACTCGTCCCAGCTCATTTTGGCAGTAAAGCGGAAGTCTACCACCCAGCGCTTATCAACATTGTGTTTGTTCACAATGGTACCTGTTAGCTGTGCGGTACCATCATTGTACTGTACCAGCACGCCGGTATCAGCCACAAAGAAGTATTCATTTGATGTTTCAGGTATGCCCGGCAGCCATATGGCATGCTTGCCATGGTCAGTTACGGTACATACTACACCATCTTGCGTGCCGCAGGCAGCAGGGTCAGTATTAAAGGTTACGGCCACGGTATCAGTGGCGGTGCAGCCATTGGCATCAGTTACCGTCAGGGTGTACGTACCTTCTACCGCCACGTCAATGCTGGCAGTGGTTTCGCCGGTGCTCCACAGGTAAGTAGCAAAGCTACCTGCACTGAGGGTGGCTACCTCACCAGGGCAAATCAGCTGGTCAGCGCCCAGGTCAGGGGCTGGCGGGTCAAGCACGGTTACCGTTACGGTATCAGTAGCGGTGCAGCCTTCAGCATTGGTAATTTGCAGCCAGTAGGTGCCCGCTAAGGCAGTGGTAATGGTGGCCGTGGTATCGCCAGTGCTCCACAGGTAGTGGCCTACCAATGGCGTTTGTACAGTCAGTGTGGCTGTTTCACCGGGGCAAAGGGCCACATCATCACCCAGGGTAAACACAGGTGGTGTGCCAGTCACTACGGTAAAGCTGTCAGTATAAGCACAGCCGGCGGCTGTAGTAATGGTCAGGCTGTAGCTGCCAGAAGCAAGCACAACGGCAGCCGTTGTTTCGCCATTGCTCCACAGGTAGGTACCTGCCAGCGGGGCAGTAACCACTACCGAGTCGTCAGTGCAGCCCTGCACGTCAGGCAGGTCAAACACTGGTGCATCTTCTACAGCCACGGCTATGGCACCAGTACCAGTACAGCCGGTGCTGTTGGTTACCGTTACACTGTAGGTGCCTGTAGCACTTACAGTAATGGTCTGGGTGCTGTCACCCGTGCTCCACAGGTAGCTGGCCAGGCCGGCACCTGCATCAAGGGTAAGGGTGCTGCCCACACACAGGGCGGTATCGGCACCCAGGTCAACCACAGGGGCAGGTATTACCTCAACAAGTACGCTATCGGCACCTGTGCACCCCTGGTTGTTGGTCAATAGTACACTGTATATGCCACCTGCTGTTACAGCAATGGTTTGGGTGGTATCGCCTGCCTGCCCCGACCCATTCGGGGTGCTCCACAGGTAGCTGGCAAAGCCGGCACCTGCGTCAAGGGTGGCGGTATCGCCAGCGCAAACATCAACAGACACAGGCAAGGCAGAGGCCACTACCGGGGCATCAATCACTTCAATGGCATCGGTTATGCTACAGCCGTTGGCACCTGTTACGGTTACCGTGTAGGTACCTGCCTGGTTAACTATAATAGTTTCAGTAATGGCACCGTTGTTCCATGCATAGCTGGCGGCACCACTCAGGCCGGCGGCCAGGGTAATGGTTTCACCAGCACACAGGTACACGGTATCGGCATTGGCCAGTACAGGCAGCGGCAGGGTATTCACCACTATGCTGTCAGTGCCTATGCAGCCGTTGGCATCAGTTACCGTCACGGCAAAGGTGCCTGCACTGCCTACCGCTAAGGTTTGGGTAGTATCACCAGTGCTCCATACATAGGTGCCGTTGGCTACGCCAGCATCAAGGGTAAGGGTGCTGCCAGCACACAGGTCCTGGTCAGGGCCAAGGTCTACCACCAGCTGCTGGTCGTTGGTTATGGTAATGGTATCAGTGCCAGAGCAGCCGCTGTTGGCATTAACAAACACGGTGTAAGTGCCTTCTGCCGTTACGGCTATGGCGCGTGTCGTGTCAAAGGCCTGTCCCGATTCGGTCGGGATGCTCCACAGGTAAGTGGCATCGTTAATGCCGGCATCCAGTGTTACCACCTCAGCAGGGCACTTGCTAATGTCATCACCCAGGTTAACCAGCAGGTTAGGCTCAGCAGAAATATTAATGGTGTCAGTACCCAGGCAGCCTTCGTCAGAGAATACCTCTACCCACAGCGTGCCGGTGTTAAACACCTGCAGGGTTTGTGTGGTGTCGCCACTGTTCCACAGGTAGCGGAAGCCAGGGTAGCCTGCATCAACAGTAGCCGTATCGCCAGCGCACAGGCTCAGGTCAGGGCCCAGGTCAACAGCCAGCTCATTGGCTGTAGCCACCAGTACGGTATCGGCCACGGTACAGCCAGTTTCAAGGGTAGCCGTTACAATGTAGGGGCCATCTTCAAAGGCAGTAATCACAGGGGTTGTTTCACCGGTATTCCACTCGTAGGCAATATTGGTGCCTGGCAGGGTGGCATCAAGGTCAACCAAAACGCCGGGGCAGTGGGTTACGGTATCGCCCAGCTCAAGCAGGGGCAGGTCAAAGTAGCTCACTATTAACGTATCGGTGCTGGTAAAGCCCTGGCCAAAGTCACTCACTACGGTGTAAGTACCCTGGTCAAATACAGTGGTGCTCTGCGTGGTATCGCCAGTGCTCCAGGTGTAGCTCAGCGCACCTTCAACGGCAGTCAGCACGGCACTGTCACCGGGGCATATTTGCGTGCCGCTTACCAGGCTGTTCACTACAATAATGGTATCGTAATAATAAGCCTCGCAGGTACCGTTAATTACTTTCAGGGTCACTACTTTGGGGCCAAAGTCATCTGCATCATACACCACGCCCTGCGGGTTTTCACTTAAGGCCTGCGCATAAATGCTGTCGTTGCCAAAGCTCCACTCATACAGGGTGGGCGGGTTGGTCAGGGTATTGGCCGGGTTGGCAAAGAAGTCAATGGCCGTGCCAGGCGTTACTACAATCTGGCCGGGTTGCTTGCCGGCAAAGTCGTAGGTAATATCAGCCTGTGCCGCAGGGTAGGTAATGACCTGCTTGGTCAATGAGCCTGTGCGGCCGGTTACGGTGTCAGTTGCAGTAAGCGTTACATTGTAAACCTGCTGGCCACTGGTTACGCCATATACATAGCAGGGGGCCAGGTCAGTGCTGGTGTTGCCATCGCCAAACTCCCACAGGTAAGTAATGTTTTCACCCTGGGTACTCAGGTTGGCAAAGCACAGGTCTTCACCCTGGCAGCCGTTCAGCTGCTCAAAGTCTGCCAATATGCCTGAAAGGTCTGGTGGCGTACAAGAGGCATTCACAGGGTCAGTAGCCGTGATAGATACATTCACTACGCCCCTTACTTCG
>CAZXTW010000609.1:0-4436 GCA_964643525.1 uncultured Roseivirgaceae bacterium | reverse complement strand
CGCCAGGCCGCACGGGCAGCTCAAAGGTAATATGTGTTATGGGTATGGCTTTCATTTTTGTGTTTTACTTAGTGGTTTTAGTAGACTCGGCAAGCCCTTCATGTAGTCTGGGCACTAGCGTGTTTTCATTGGTTGCATACAACAGCGTGACACCATCAGGCAAGGTGCCTTGAAAAAAGCGCCCTTTAATTAAGAGCAGGAACTTTTGGGGCTGAGGGACTGTAGCGATGTACTGAACAATCTCATCGTCATTGAACTGAGAATTGTGGAAAAACGAATTGAATATAATCATGGCATACCGCCCTTCAAATGGCTCAAAAGTTAATGGTTCGTTAACCACCACAGCCTCTACATGAGCAAAATCTGCCTGTTTTAGTGCATGAGCGATTTCTTGGCTGGCTTGCTGGTTTTTGCTTAAGCAAAGAATTCTGTTGTGCCTGCGATGTCTGGTTTCGGCAAAGGGTATGGCTTCAGATACTGGCCATAGTATGGACGTCATTGTTTCCTGCCTTATGTCAATGCCCCACTTTTCGCCTACGCCCAGGCCATGGAGCAGTGAGGTCATTTGTTCCTGAATATTGACTAAAGAAAGTAGCTCGGGCAGCATGGGGGCATGCATATACCTTATGGGCCATTTTTTAGGGATTTCTGTATTGTCAATCTTAAAAGGTATGATTGGCATATTCCTTTCATCATGCTCGGCCAGGGCCAGGTTAACTTCTCTGTTTACCCAATTTGATATTACCGATTTATCTGATACAATAACAATAAAGTAATGAACCTGGGAAATGGCGTTGGCTGCCTCCTCGTAAATCTGCGAGCCTGCCCTTACTGCTTTTTCGTAAATCCAGATCTTGAAGTCATAGGCTTCAAGGATTTCCTTTAGCATATGGGCATATTTGCTGTCTTCTTCAGAATAGGCTATAAAGATTTGTTCTTGCTGCATGGTACTTTAATTGGTTTCAGTAAATGATGCTTGATGTTGGGCCTGTAGGAATTTCATGATTTCCATAAGCCTGGGGTATAGGGTAATGGCTGAGTTGGCAAAGCTTAGCCTATGGTTGTAGGCTGCCCGGTTGCCATTAAAACGCATGCCATAGTAAAGAAAAAGGGTGGTTTCGTCGGCCAGGTATTGCTCCATAAGTGATACGGAAAGGCTGTCATCGCCCTGGCTACAATTGAACAAAATGATATCTGCTTTGGCTACATGGCTTTTATCATAGTCAGTAGCCACTTCAGAAACTACCTTGCTAAACCCCAAGCCAGCTAAGAGGCTATTGATGGCTTGCTGCCCAGCCTGGTCTGCACTAAGGCACACAATGCCGAATTGCTTTTTAATGCGGGTTTCAACATCAAGTTGGCTGATTAATGCCTGCAGCTGCTCTGACTTACCCTCGGCAATACGCTTAATTTCTTCTCTTACCTTCATGGTGGCTTGTTCATTGGCATGTTCCATGATCTGGCTCAGCCCAATGCGCCGCCCCCATATTGCCAATACAAGTAGTAATATGCCCGCACCAATAGCAATGATGTTTTGCCGCTTCAATTCAGTTATTTGGTTTTGCAACTGCTTGATTTCTTGGGTGCTATTGGCTGATTCAGACTGTGCGGGTAATGCCAAAGGCAATAGCAGCAGTAGGATTAGAGGAATAAGGCGTTGGCACATGGCATTATTGGATTTGATTTTTAGGAAATGTCAGTTCTACCCAGCCGAAGGGTTCAAGGTCCATGGTATCTACTGTGCGGGTTAGCGGGAAGTATTTGCTGCTGACTTCTTCTGGCATTTTGCGGTATAGGCGGTATACTTTGCGCCAGGTGCTAAGCAGCTCAGGAGCCTTATTTTTTATGGCCAGCCCTATGGAGTTGTGGTAATAGCTTTTGCCCCGGCCCAGGCGCATGAGGGTTTTGTCTTTGGCCTTAAGCACCTCTTGCATTTCGTCATAAAAGCCATTCAGCACCTCGGCTACTTCTTCATTGGGGTCTTTAATGGCAGCGTTCAGGCTATCCTGGTCTTCATTCAGGTTGTCACGGGCAAAGGTTTGCAGGGCTTTATATACCTTGCTAATGTTCCATTTTGAGCGTTCATTGAGCGTGTTGAAGGTAAGGGTAAAGCTGGCGGTTGATTTTGGGGCAATGCCCTCGCGCAGCTCTGGTATTTGCAGTTGTTGCTTTTTGATTTGGTACAGCTTGGTTTCGTACACAAACAGGTCATCTGGCTGGCAGGGGCTGCAATCGCTCACACTAATGCGCCAGTTGTGCTTTGAGGCATCGCGCTTAAAGTCTTCCCACAGCCATGCATCAATTTGTTTCATAGGGGCCGTGCCCTGGCTGTCGGCCCTGTTCAGCCGCACAAATTTGGCCTCGACAGATTCTCTGCCACGCAAAATACCGATGATGCGATCTAACACCTGCATGCCCTCAAATTGGTCGTAAGCCAGCCAATGGTAAGCCATGGCATTTTTAATGGCCCCCTTCAGGGTGCTGCCCGGTATAAAAGGGCTTTTGTGGTTCTTAACTATGGTTTTAAGCTGTATGGTGGGCTCACCATCGCCCTCATAAGGTATGCGGTGCTGAATGTAATCGTCAGCATCAAGCAGTAAATCGTTTTCAAGAAAACCGGTCAGTGCCCTGGCGTTGCGGTCGTTACGGCGGATGTTCCTAAAGCGCGTATCGGTTATTTTATTCAATATGCCGGTGTAAGCCTCAACCAGGTCAAGGTCATCTTTGGCCCTAAGCCTGTCAGAAATGCGCTTGTGGTTCAGCAGGCAAATGTCATCTTCAATAAACAGGTAATCAGTAAAAGCGGCTATTTGCTGGCCGTTCAGTACCGATACCGGGGTGAGCGCCTTCAACTGCAGGGTAATGGGCTTGGGGGGTTGTTTTGTACTTGCTGTCATGGTTGGGGGGCATAGTTAGGGTGCAAGGGAATGCAAAAGGCTTTGCCGTTGCGCAGAAAAGGGGTGTCAGTAGCAAAGGGGGCAATGTTTAACAGCTGGCCGGCAGGTGCCTGGGCGTAAACGGCCCCCTCGCGCAGCAGGTATACTGTTTTGAGCCTGCGCCGGGTGTTGCGGTTGGTAGCATCAGTACCACCTTCACTGCCATCATCACCACCCTGATCACTACCGTCATCACCACCAAAAGGTCGGCCGCCCCGCTTCTCTATATCATACAGGGTGGCGTGGGGCAGCTCTTGCAGGCTGGGGCTAACCAATGAAAGGCCCATGGTATACTTGTACTGGCTGGTGCCCGTAGCATTGCCCGTAGCATTGCCAATTGGCCGGTGGCCGGGCAGCACAGTAATGCCGTTGTACCTGCCCTTGCCGTTGGAGCGTTCGCCGCCCAGCCCCTCATCACCCATAATGCGCAGCAGGGCTTTTAATTGGGTGTTTAACCCTTGAAGCACGTCAACGGTAAATTGCTCGGTGGGGTGGCAGCTATACAGCAGGTAGTAATGCGTTTGCACACCGGGGGCCGGGGCTGTCAGGGCAATATCGGCCGTTTGGTACAGGCGGTCGGTTTGCTCATTGGTGTGCCGTTTTACATGGGGCTGCAACTGGTTTTGGTAAAAGTGGGTGTGGTTGGCCCTGAGCCCAAATGCAACGGCCTCGGCGGGCAGGCAAATGGCCGCTTTGTTGAGAAATACCACCTGCCCCTGCGGTTCATTGGCTTCGGCAGCCTGCCATTGCTCAGGGCCAATGCCCTGCTGGTAAACCCCGGCCGAAACCCACTGTACAGCTTTAACCTGCTTGTGGTTGTTGAGGTGCCGTGCCTGGCAACTGACGGGGGCTGGCAAAAAGAAGATGTGCTGCCCGGCCTTTTCAACACAAAAGAAGGCTGAAGAAAAACGGATGGCCCCTGCCGATACTGCCTGAACAAAGCCATTCACAGCATGGGGGTATATGCGGGCCATGGTGGCGGTAAGGGCAGAAAACAACCGGTCGCTCCTGATAAAGCTTTCAGTGGTAGAAAGGCTGGCGTTGGCATTGCCCCCGGCCAGCCCCATATGGAACACACTGCTGGTATTGCAGCGCAGTATAATTGTTTCTTGAATTGGTGCTGTCATGGTAAGCAGGCGATTATTGGCTAGGCGGTAGCCGCTTCTGTTGGGTTAAACTGCACCGCTTCATATTTGCTGGCAGCCCTGTTTTGCTCGTAATCGGCAATGGTTTTTTGGGTAATGGTTACACCGTTAAACTTAATGCGCCCATAACCACGTGTGCCGCTGCCGCCAATGTAATCATCGGCCAGCAGGTTCATAGCTTTGATGATGTGGCGCAGGTGGCTATCAGTTTTGCCATCATTATAGCTGTCATACACCAGCTGAAAGTCAAACCTGGCCCCGGCCGGCACACGCTCTAATTGGCGGGGGTGCTTGGCTGTGCCGCTGGGGCGGTCTATGCTGTTTTCACACTTACTGTCGGTCAGGGGCGATTCAC
>CAZXTW010000608.1:0-4438 GCA_964643525.1 uncultured Roseivirgaceae bacterium | reverse complement strand
GTCCACTTACCGAGAATTTCTGCAGCTCGAGTTGAACTGGCTAACGCCTACCGAGCTACTCTTTTAATAGCCGCAAAAAAAGGTGGAGAGACTATTAGTAAAGTTCGTGAGTCCAAAGCGGCCTTTGAGGACATTAAAAAACTAAAACGCTCCGCTGTTAAACAGTTGACTGAAGATGAAATCGCTCAACTCGAGTTAACTGACGCAGATCTCGAGGGCTTTCACGAAGCTGTTAAGTACTTACGAGGAATTATTATGGGTGGAGCTCAGCTAACAGAGTACGTAAAGTTAACCCAGGCCATGGTAAAATCTGGTGAGCTTTCATCATCTTTAAGACTCAACAAAGTCATGTTTCAGTTTTTGAAATGGGATCTTAGTTCATTGAAATCAAGTCTTATGGATCTCCAGGCTAAGAACCAAGCTGAGCTCAAAATAATCAATTTATATTCGAGTAATGATCCAAACAAAGTTGGCAGATTAGACAAGCTCGCCTTAGCTCTAGACAATCTAATTGCATCTATCGATGCTATAAAAAATAAACCCTATAGCAGGGACGCAGATAGGTACGAGCAACTTTTAAAAGATATATCAGGTTTGTATGCTGAGGTTTTGAGAACATTCAAAAAAGGACCAAGCTGTAGAAGTCTTGATAAGTGTGAGACCTATTAAGGTCTCACCACCTGAGCTTGAACTTATTTTTTTCGCTCACATTCCATTTCGTCACGATTAAATTCGAGCTTCCCTTTTTCATTTCCGGCAAGAATATGGGAGGCCTTTATCCTAAAGTTATCCCGTTCGATGCGGTCACTACAAAGTTTCTCAGGATCCATCATGACAACCACATCTTTAAAGTCATTCATGGCATTATTGATATCCACACACTTTTCTGTCACATACATGGAGTCTTTGACTTCTTCCTCACAAAACTCTTCAGCCTCGAGTAAGCCTAAAGACAATTCATCGGGATTAAGTTCTTTTTCTGATTCAAGATCTACACAGTATTCATCATCATCTGCTTTTTTATCGATTTTATAGCAAGACCCTAAATACTTCGCGCTAAGAACAGGATTGTTGTCAGTTGGTGGCACCTCAGTGTTGCCGTCGTTGTCTATAATGCCATCCACTGAAGTCGTAGATTCGCTCTGCTTGACGATATCCATCCCACATCCAATAGACATCAATGAAAAAGTTAAAAGAAAAGACAAAAGATAAAATCGACCCAATGACATCTGCTATCCCCCAAATTACCATTTAGATCACCCTCACCTCGATAAATAAGCAATAAGGATTCCATTTCTCAAAGAAAACAAGGGATTTGAGAGACTTACCATGTTTAGTGCTTATACAGCGTATAGTAGCTTTACAACCTAAACCGTCCCGAATAGAGACGCAGCACCTTACACTCACCGATTGCTTTACCAGATCAGAGTCTCACCTCGGACTTATCGAAATCTTCGCTCACACTCCCGATCTCGGCTATCATACTCTAGTCTTCCTCGCTCACGGTCAGCCAATATGTGAAAAGCTTTAACTCGAAGATCCTCTAATCTAAACTTATCATCACAGAGCTTATCTTGATTGTTGTTATCGATAACTGGTTTAAACTCATTCATCATATTGTTTAAATCAGCGCACCTTTGGCGAATGTAGGTAAGATCATTATCCCTACCACAAAACTCTTCGGCGTAGGTCTGGCCGATGCGAAGTTCAGCAGGATTCAAATCAGTTTCCGACTCCAAATCTACGCAATACTCATCATCTTCTCTTCGATCTACTTCGTAACAGCTTCCCAAGTAAGTAGTATTAACGGCAGGTGGAGTATTTGGCAAAGGCTCATTATCTGGTTCAAAGGGATCGAGTGGATCTACATCCACTCCAATTTCTTGTTCCAGACTCGACTCGCTCTCTTTAACGATATCAAAACTACAACCTGTTACTAAAATGACAATTGAAAAACAAAAGACAAGACACTGGCGGTGATCCGAGTCCATAGAATACCCCTCTTTATAAACCAAACAGATCACTCTCTACCTAGATTCAGAGCAAGATTAGTTCCAGCAGTTCTCCAATTGAGTCAGTCCTGACCTATTTGATTCGAAGAGAGCTTTGACACTGAAAACTTGGTTTACAATCGAGACGTACTAAATTGAGACACCCGATATCACTGAAGGATGATTCCAGAATCTCCATACTCAGCCAGTATCGTATCCAGGATTGCAACTCCCTGACTCATCAAGGTTTCTTTCGTGCGACCAGAAGAAAGGCGAATATCTCTAGGAGTTTCATGGGTCATAGCATTTAAACCATACTGGGAGATCATTACAATTCTGGCCATTCCAGGGCGACCATTAGAAATATCAGACTCACCAGCTTGCCACTGATCTCGAGTCCCATAGGACTCGATAAATCGACCCTGTTCAGCAAAAAAGTCTGGTCCTTTGAAGTTCTCTCCGACGCGGTAAATGAAATCTCGTACGAAACTTCCATGAAGATCTTGGACGACAAGAACATCATTACCAACAATGTCCATCATTTCTTTGAAATCGCCATGAATATATCGAATTTCGTCTCGACCAATTCCATTTACATTCCATACGCGATTAAGATCCCATCCATTGGCATTTTCACGAGTTCTAGCCACTACACCATCTGGATTAATCATTGGATAAACGATAAGCTGATATTCCTCATGAAGACCTCGGGCAAAAAAGTCATTCAAAAACCCTTCAAGAATCCAGTTTGCAGTCCCCTCATCACCATGCTGACGGCTAAGAAGTACTATCGTCTTTTTTCCCTCAATAATTTTCTTGGGAGCAATTTTATGCAGCGGCCTTCCTTCTATGGATTCACCAATTTGAGTCAATTCGTAATCAGCACTCTCTAGCACTGGAACTATTTTATCAAGATAGTTACCCATCTCTTCAAGGCCATAAAATTGGATATAGACTCGATCATATATAAATTCTGCCGATTCAGAAAAAGTCTGATAACAAGCTAAACTAGCCTGAGCCAAAGACCCACAACAAAGTGCGATCACTAGTGAAATACTTATAGAAAAACTCCGCCAGAAACTCATTCAGCTCTCCTTGATTTGAATGAACCAATCTATTCCAAAGCTTATGCCAAAGCGTGCACCAACGCCGATGCCAACACTCACATCGAAGCCCCCTATAAACAGATTTTTATAGACTTATAAGTGAGCACCACGTCTAAGGGCCCATTTTGGTAATATGTACATGAAGTAATTACAAAAAATAAATTAATTTGCTCTAAGTACCTATAAGAATTAGTTCTTCAGGTGGTGCAAAAGTGGGGTGGCATGATGAAGATGGGGTCTTCATTTATTTTTGCAGTCATGGGGACAATCTTGGGCATTAGTGTCCATGGCAATGCAGGGACATTTTCAAATACAACGGTGTATGAGCAGTTTGCTAATTTCGATTCTGAATTCTTAGAAGAGCTCAGAGATATGGGATTGCGTAAACTTGGAGATATTAGCTCAGGAAACACCTCTGTTCATGTAATAAAATCTAAATCCTATCAGATCGTTTTACCTGAGGGGCTAAGCCCTTGGGCCCTAGAGAAAATCCAACGTGGAGTAGACAGAGAAGGACTCGAAGAACTTGGAATCGAGATACTCTCTGAAACGACAGATCCGAACTTGAAGTACGAAATGCAGCTTTCCTATGGTTTTTATTCTCAATATAGATCTGGGCAAAAGCAACAAAGGCAAGCTTCAGTTAAGCTTGAGCCCAGCCATAAAAGCCAGGCTCAGATTTACTGTGGTGAAAATCAAACTCATAAGCAATACACCATTGTCACAGATGAAAAGTCTAAAGCCATTGGTGAATTGGAGACCTGTGACGAAGTCGCATACGTCACTCGCCTTTGTACCGGTGATTACCATGAGAATTGCGAAATTCTTATTGATGAAGATGGGAACGGCTTCGAAGTTATACTCAACTAATTAGCCGTTTTAATCTGCTCTAAACTCTTTTTGGCAGCGTTTTTTATCGAATAATTATTCTTTCCTTGGGTCAATTTCTCTAGCTCAGCAACGGCAGGCCTGGCATCTTTGCCAAGACTTCCAAGCATTCTTACCGCGACTAACTGGTTTTTGTGTTTTTCATCGAAGGCGACCTTCATTAGACTTGGAAGAATATTTCCCTTCAGACCCTCAGCAAGCTCCTCATAGTTATAAACTCTATTCCAAGATTGCTTTAACATTTCATCGATGATTTTCTCATCCTTGATTCCCGCTTTGACAAAAGCGTGTATAGCTTCTCGCACAATGTTGCGAGAATAGTTTGGTCTCTCGTAGAACCTTTGCATACAAGCATAGATTTCATTTTGTTTAGAAAGAGCTAACTTTTCCTTTTTGCCGATAATTTTAAGAGCATCCTCAACAGTCTTTTTCTTTTTACTAGACAGACGTTTT
>CAZXTW010000607.1:0-4452 GCA_964643525.1 uncultured Roseivirgaceae bacterium | reverse complement strand
GGTGAGCCCACTGCTGCACGGGCTGCTGCCAGCAGCCCCAATGTGCAGGCCAAGCCCCAGGCAATAGCCAAAGCCGCTCAAAGTGCCCCTGCTACCCGGCCAGCGCCCAAGCCACCCGCCTCTGGCAGGGCCAAGGCCCCAGCGGTGCAGGCCAAGCTAACCATTGGCCAACCCGGCGATGCTTACGAGCAGGAGGCCGACCGGGTAGCTGCCCGGGTGGTAGATGGCCCCCAGTTTACTACCAATGCAGAAAAAGGCCCCACTGGGGGCACAGCCAGTACCCTACAGGCGCAACAACTTACCCTGCAAACAAAAGCTGCCCGTAAAAGCCCACACAGCAAGGGCAATGCCTTTACCAGGGTATGGGGCCGCCTGCAGCGCAAAGCAGGCAACAATGAGGGGGCCGCTACTACTGCCGGTTTAGAGAGCCAGCTGGCCAGCAGCAAGGCAGGCGGCAGGCCCCTGCCGGAAGGTACCCGCAGCCACATGGAGCAGGGCATAGGGGCTGACTTTAGCCCGGTGAAGATACACACCGATGCCCGCGCCGCACAAATGAACCAGCAACTGGGGGCACGGGCCTTTACACACCAGAATAATATATACTTTAACAGCGGGCAGTATAACCCCGGCACTGCCGATGGCAACCGCCTGCTGGCACATGAGCTAACGCACACTGTGCAGCAGGGTGCTGCTGTGCAAACCAAGCCTGACCCTACAGCCGCAGCCCCGGCCATTACCCAGAAGGGGGCAGGCAGCCGCATACAGCGGGGCTGGTTGAGCGATGCCTGGGAGGCTACCACCAGTGCCGTGAGCAGTGCCGTTGATTATGTGAGCGACAGCCTGGATGTGGGTATTGACTGGGTAAAGGGCAAACTGGCCGATTTTGCCACCGGCCTGCCCGGCTACAAGCTGTTTACTGTGGTGATAGGCCAGGACCCCATACGGGGCACCAGCGTGGCCCGCAACGGCATGAACTTTATTACTGCCGGCCTTGACCTGATACCTGATGGGGCTGATCTGGAAAAGAAGCTGCGAGAAGAAGGGGCCCTGCAAGAGGCTGCCACCTGGCTGGACAAGCAGCTGGATACCATAGACTTTACCCTGGCCGATGTGCTGGCCAGCCTGGAGGGCTTCTGGAACAGCCTGGGCGCTGCCGATATTGCCAACCCACAAGGCGCGCTTGAACGGGGCATAGGCACCATTAAGCCTTATATAGTGAAGCTGGCCACCTTTGCCAAAAACGTGGGCCTGAAGCTGCTTGAAATTGTCAAAGATTATGTATTGAAAAAGCTGCTGGCCTGGGTAAAAGAGCAAACACCTTATTACCCCCTGCTAACGGTTATATTGGGCTATGACCCCATTACCGGGGCGGTGGTGCCGCGCAGCAGCATGAATATACTGAAAGGCTTTATTAACCTGCACCCCGATGGGGCCGAGCAGCTGCGCCAGATGGAAGAGACAGGCAGCCTGCAAAAAGCTGCTGAGTGGATTGACGGGGCCGTGCTGCGTGTCATGAACATAGCCGCCGGCCTTAAAAACGGCTTTACCAATGCCTGGAAGCTGCTAACCATACAGAACCTGCTTGACCCCATAGGCACCTTTGCCACCCTGTACCAATTGTTTGCCCAGCCGGTAACTGAGCTGGGCAGCCTGCTGCTTGAGGTGGCCACCATGATTTTGAAGTTTATTAAAGATGCCCTGATACAACGCCTGGTAGCCTTTGCCAAAACCATACCGGGCTACCCCCTGCTAACGGTTATTTTGGGTAAAGACCCCTTTAGCCAGGAGGTAGTGCCCCGCACAGTGCACAATATTATTAAGGGTTTTATGAGCCTGATGCCGGGTGGCGAAGAGCAGTACAACCAGCTAAAAGAGAGTGGTGCGATTGATAAAACGGTGGCCTGGATGGAGGCCGCTGTGGCCGAGCTGAACCTGACCTGGGAAATGGTGGTGAACCTGTTTACTACGGCCTGGAACAGCTTTAGCCTGAAAGACCTGGCCCAGCCCCTGGCTGCCTTTGCCCGCATTATGGAAATTTTTGGCGAGCCCATAGGCCGCCTGTTCCGCTTTGTGGTAAAGGTAGTGATGAAGGTGGTTGAGATTGTGCTGCGGATTATGGGTTTTCCTGTAGACCTGGTACAGAACATCATAGCCAAAACGGTAGAGGCCTACCAGTTGATTATGAACGACCCTATAGCCTTTTTGAAGAATATACTGCGGGCTATTAAGAAGGGGTTTGAACAGTTTTTTGGCAATATACTGAAGCACCTCATTAACGGCATTGCCGAGTGGCTGTTTGGGCAGCTGGGCGATGCAGGCATTACCATACCCACTGACTTTAGCCTGAGAAGTATTTTGGGGCTGGTGTTTGAGATACTGGGCATTACCATTGATAAGATTTTTAAGATTATTGAAAAGCGCATTGGCCCGGAAAAAGCGGCCAAGATCAGGGCTGCCTTTAAAATGGCCACCGGCGTTTGGAAGTTTATTAGCGATGTGATGGAACGCGGCCCCATTGCCATTTGGGAATACCTGGTAGACCAGCTGAATAACCTGTGGGACATTGTGGTAGAGAGCATACGCAACTGGATTATTACCCGCATTATTGAGCAGGTAACGATCAAGCTACTGAGCATGCTTGACCCCAGTGGCGTCATGGCCGTGATCAATTCTGTCATAGCCATATATAAAGCCATTGAAAGTGCCATAGAGTATTTTACCAAGGTATTGCGCATTGTAAACAGCTTTGTAGAGGGCGTGGTGCAGATTGCCAAAGGCGATATTAGTGCGGCGGCCAATTATTTAGAAAATGCCATGGCCAAAGGGGTGCCGGTTATGATTGGCTTTTTGGCCAACCAGGTGGGCCTGGGCAGCCTGGGCAAAAAGCTGCGCGAAATTATAGGTAAGGTGCAGGATAAGGTAGAAGAGGCCATGACCTGGCTGGTAGATAAGGCCATTAGCGCCGGCGAGTGGATGTTTGATATGGCCAAAAAAGGTGCAGCAGCGGTGAAGCAGGGTGTACAAAATGTATTAGAGTGGTGGAAGGCTGAAGAAAAGATTACAACCAAAGATGGTGGCAAGCATCGCATCTTTTTTAAAGGTGAAGGGGCCAATGCTAAGGTATATATGGCCAGTGATGAAGATTTATTAGAAAGCATATTGACCAGAGAAAAAGGTAAGAAACAAAAAGTACTTACTGAACAGGCTGACACTTTAGGAAGTGATGAAAAAAGGGAGACAGAAAAACAAGTTAGAAAAATAGATGAGGCATTAGTTGGTTTAGTTGAGCTAAATACAATTATGGCAGCAGCAGGTGGTGATTATAGTAATGTAGGTCGCTATGATAAGGAAAAGATATATGTAAGATTTAATACAGCAGCACTATTAGTTCAAGAAGTAGATTTTTCTGAAAGTGAGGAAAAACCAGTTTTTTCTATCGTGGATTGGGATGAAGGTAATAAACTGCCAACTGAGGTGCATGCTACTTTACTAACAAGGTTTGCTGGCAATACTTATGGTACAAGGCCGGCTGAGAACCAAATGGCAGGGGAAGATTTCATGCCAAAAACTTGGAAGCGGGGCCACTTATTGGGTAGGAGATTGCATGGCCCTGGTAAGGCAGGAAACTTGACACCAGTATCTCCCTCTGTTAATACATGGATGGGAAATATCGAAAATGACGTAGAGGAAGAGTTGACTACACCAGGTACTGCCTTTTCTTATCTGGTAAAGGTAAGTTACCCTGAAGAGGATAGAAGTAAAACAGCACCATTCCACTTGTTTCCCAACAATGTTACAATTACAAAAACAACCTTAAAAAGAGATGGTGAGACTGAAAGCTTCATTCCTAATCCTGATATTAGTGCAGTCCCTATGCCCAAAACAGTAGATCCACCTGTACTTTCAAAAGATCAAGATAGAATAGTTTCATTAGATGCCCGCACAGATGGTAGGCCTCAGTTCTTAGAAATGCTTAAGCATCAAGGTAAGGTCAAAATTGGTTATGACCCAATGTCATATATTTTAAAAGCTAATAAACAAATTAAAAAAGGGGAAGCTAGCTTCAATACCGAAGATTTAGAGCAGTTTTGTAGAGAACAGGGTTACACTGCGGCGGCGACAACCAAGGTGAAAAATGGATTAATTGCGTTGTCAGAGATGGAAGATTTTGAATATACCTATGAGAAAACTACAAGTGCTTCTACTAGTGAGGAAAATTCTTCGGAAGAAATTCAAAATGCAGTAGCAGATGCGCAGGCTGACGCTGATGGTAACACATTACCAACTCCTATTACAGTGAAAATTCATTATAGTGTAGTTGGAATACGATACGATCCTTCAAATTCACAACAAGCTGACACATCTGATAGTGGCGGTGGTGATGGCTCGTAAAGTCACTGCCGTTTATCTGGTGTTTTTTGCTGTACGTACATTATTTTTTGCCGTTAGGCG
>CAZXTW010000606.1:0-4452 GCA_964643525.1 uncultured Roseivirgaceae bacterium | reverse complement strand
TATAGCTTGGTTGTGGTTACAGGGTGTGTAGTACTTATACGGCAAAGCTTTCGCCACAACCGCAGGTGCGAGAGGCGTTGGGGTTTACAAACTGAAAACCCTTGCCGTTCAGGCCGTCACTAAAGTCAAGCGTAGTGCCAATCAGGTACAAAACGCTTTTCTTGTCTACATAAATCTTCAGACCGTTGTCTTCAATTACCTGATCGGTCTGTTTGGTTTCATTGTCAAAGCTCAGGTCATACATCAACCCGCTACAGCCTCCACCTTTGACCGATACACGCAGGTTAAAGTTTGGATCGTAGCCGTCTGTATTGCGCAGCTCTGCTATTTTTTCTTTGGCTTTTTCTGTAACAGTAATCATAATAGCGGTGTTGTTGTGTGTTATGCTACGGGGTTTAAAACAACGCTAAATACCGTAATGGTGTTCATGTCGCGCCCGTAATACAATTTATCTAAAGCGTCATATATATTTTTTGCCCTGAAGTACGAGGTGTTCAACTCCTTATCGCCTCTGGCCATCCATTGTATGGTGTAGGGGCTGCTTTTTTCTTTGTAGTCACGCACATACTCAAACATTTTGTTCAGTGCATCTACCTTATCATAACCCAGTTCGCTATGAAATAAAAAAGACTGGTTGTGCCGGGGGTTGATCGTAATCAGGTCTAATTTGATTTTGCCTTCAATAGTGGCATATTCAAACACCAGATTACCCTCTTCCATACCCAGGTGGCTGGCAATGTTTTTTTGCAAAGTGGCACTTTGCACATGTACATCTACCCCGTTGTCCATCTATTTACTGCCTTTAAAATGGTGACCTATGCCACCTTGATTTAACTTTTGGTTTTACCTTTGGCTTTATTGATATACCAAAGGTAACGAATAAGGTAATACAAAAAACTAAGGTAGCCGACAAATCGTTTGGGCTAACCTTGCAAAGGTACTTAATTATTTAGAACAAGTATAAATAAGTATGAACAAAATAGAACATCTGGGCATAGCTGTAAAAGATCTGGAGGCCTCTAACACTGTGTTTGAAAAGCTGTTTGGAAAGCCCCCATATAAGCAAGAGGCCGTGGCCAGAGAGGGGGTGATTACCTCATTTTTTGAAATGGGTCAAAGTAAAATTGAGCTGCTACAGGCCACAAGCCCTGATAGCCCTATAGCCAAGTTTATTGAAAAGCGTGGCGAGGGCATACACCATGTTGCGTATGATGTGACCGATATCAGGGCTGAAATGCAGCGCCTTAAGGCCGAAGGCTTTGTTTTATTGAGTGATGAGCCTAAGCCCGGGGCTGATAATAAGCTCATTTGTTTTTTGCACCCCAAAAGTACCAATGGTGTGCTGATTGAACTGTGCCAGGAAAGAACAGACGGGTAGTAAGCTAAGGTTGCCTTACTACCAGGGCATTAGGCAGGCCCTTAGGCTGTTGGCAGCCTACCTGCTCCATAACCTGTTGTAATTGCTTTTGCAGCATGGTTATGGTGTGGCTGCCACCTTGCTGGCCCAGGGCAGCAGTGCCATACATAAAGCTGCGGCCCATAAATACAAAATCGGCCCCGCAGGCCAGCCCCCGTGCTACATCAGGCCCTGAGGCAAAGCCACCGTCTACCATTACCTTCATTTTACTGCTGTACTTTGGGGCCAGCCGCTGCAAGGGTACTATGGTAGACTCGCCAATGTCTAACTGCCTGCCACCGTGGTTCGATACAATAATGCCATCTACCCCCAGCTGGGCACATTGTTGGGCATCGGCCTCATTCACAATGCCTTTGACTACCAGTGTGCCGGGCCACTTTTCACGCAGGGCTTTTAGCCTGTCTGCCGTAAGCCTGCCATTGAAGGTATTGTTCATGAAAGTGCCCAATTGTTTTAAGTTCAGCTTTTTAGGCATGTAAGGCTTCAGCGTTTCAAACTGAGGCTGCCCGTGTAACAGGGTGCTGAAGGCCCACCGGGGGCGTTGGCATATGTGCCATATATTGCGCCATGTAAAGGCAGGCGGCATGGCCAGCCCATTGCGGATGTCACTGGGGCGGTACCCAAAGGAGGGTACATCGGCCAGGGCCACCAGTACTTTAATGCCTGCCTGTTGGCAACGGGCCAGAATAGCGTCTGTCATTGCCTCTTGTGCAGGGTGGTACAGCTGGTACCAGGCCTTGCCCTCAGTGATTTGTGCTATGGTTTCAATGCTTGCGGTTGATACCGTGCTTAATACAAAGGGTATGTTGTGCTGCACAGCCGCCCGGGCCAGTATTTGCGGGGCTTTGGGCCATATAAGGCCCTGCAAGCCAATGGGCGCAATGCCAAAAGGGGCGTTATAAGTATGGCCAAAAAGGTTGGTGGCCAGGTTTACCTGCACGGGGTTAGTCAGGTATTGGGGCATTAGCTGCACCTGTTGCAGCTCAGTGCGGTTGCGGTGCAGGTTTTCATTGGCATTGCAGCCGCCGTCAAGGTAGTCAAAAGCAAAGCGCGGCAGCCTGCGCCGGGCCTTGCGCCTTAAGCTGGCTACATCAGGGTATTTGGGGTTAAATGGTGTTGGTGTGGCCAAAGTATATGCATTGCGTGATGGCCAAATGTAAGCACATTGGCCATTCTTTAACACATCTGAAGCATTGATTGTACCTGCTGGCTCAATTCTAAAAAGATGTGGCGCTATTATGAATGCCTAATGCGCTAACTTTGCAGCCTATGAGTGAACAAAGCAGAACAGAGCTATCGGCCCTTGGTGAGTTTGGGCTAATTGATAAGTTAAGCAGCCGTTTTACTAACCAACGGGCAGAAACAATGAAAGGCATTGGCGATGATGCCGCGGTAATAAACCCTGACGGGCAGCAGGTGGTAGTCAGTACCGATATGCTGGTAGAAGGGGTGCATTTTGACCTTTCTTACGTGCCGTTGCCCCACCTGGGCTTTAAAGCTGTGGCCGTTAATGTGTCTGACATAGCTGCCATGAATGCCGTACCCACTCAAATTACCGTAAGCCTGGCCCTGAGCAACCGCTTTTCTGTTGAAGCCATAGAGGCTTTGTACCAGGGCATTGAAGAGGGCTGCCGCCATTATGGTGTAGACCTGATTGGGGGCGATACCACCTCTACCAACGCCGGGTTGGTTATTTCTGTTACTGCCATGGGGTTGGGCCAGCCCCAACAGCTTACCTACCGCAACGGCGCCAAAGCCAATGATATTATTTGCGTTACTGGTGATTTAGGCGGGGCCTATGTGGGCCTGCAGGTGCTGGAGCGCGAAAAGCAAACCTACCTGGCCAACCCTGATATGCAACCCCAGCTGGATGCTTACAGCTATGTGGTTGAGCGCCAGCTAAAGCCCGAAGGGCGTACTGATATTGTGCATGAACTGGCCGAGCTGGGCGTAAAGCCCTCGGCCATGATAGATGTATCTGACGGGCTGGCCTCTGAGCTGAAGCACCTGTGCAAACAATCGGGCACAGGCATGCGCATTTATGAAGATAAGCTACCCATTGACAAGCAGACTTATGATACTGCTGTAGAGTTTCATCTTGACCCCATTACCTGTGCGCTGAACGGCGGTGAAGATTATGAACTGCTGTTTACCATTAGCCATGCTGACTATGAAAAGCTAAAGCAACATGCTGATATTGCTATGATTGGTTATATGGCCCCAGCTGCCGAAGGGCAATACCTGGTGACTAAAAACGGGCAACAGGTAGAAATTAATGCCCAGGGCTGGAATGCCTTCTAATTGCTGCAATATTTTCGTATCTTACATTAACGCTTACAGTGTATTTGGGCCGTTCTTATAAGATTGGTTGCATCTATTGCACTTTCAATAGTTGCCAGCCGGTTTCTGAAATTGCCAACCACACCAGTAGGTCAATTGTTAAGTATGAGGAGTAGCCTTTGCATTCAGGGTATGCCCCGAAAAGGTTTAGCATAACAGACGCAGCGATTCGATATTTGAACAGAACAGGTCATGACTAGCGACAGCTATTTAAAAGGTAAAAAGATGTACCTGAATAAGCCTTATGTAAAGCTTGTTTGGGATGATGACGACGGCATTTTGATTACTTATTGGGAAGGTTTTGCCTCGTTTGAAGAGTTGAAGGCAGTAGCCGACCGCACCCTTGAAGCCGCCAGGCATGAAGGAGCCCGCCGCCTGCTGAATGATACGCGCAAAATGGAACTGCTTGATGATGACTCGCAGCAGTACATTTCAGGTGAGTTCACACTGAAGATGGTACGCGCCGGCGTGCAGTTTGCCGCCACCGTATTGCCTGAAGATGACTTTGCCAAAGAAAGTGTAGAGTACATTAAGGGGGCTATACCTACAGTAGTACACCACTCTAACAGGTACTTTACTTCAGTGAGTAAGGCCAAAAAATGGCTCAAAACCAAAGCTACTGTTAACGCGTAGCTTTTTTTGCTGCCCTTAATCAACAGGGTAGGGAATAAACAAAAAGTTTGTGAAGCCTTCAT
>CAZXTW010000605.1:0-4461 GCA_964643525.1 uncultured Roseivirgaceae bacterium | reverse complement strand
ATTGAAGTATCCAATTGATTTCTAAACTGGTTCTTCAAATCAATATATTTTTCTGTTTCATTCATTGTTACACTCAAATGTAAAATAAAATATGGTATAAAAGAGTGTGGCCAATATTTAAACAACCAACTTCTTTGTTCAAACCTATAAATGCCCTGGCAGCAATGGTTGGGTATTAGTGACCAAAGCTTTGCCACTTATCAATAGTTTTTACCAGACATGAACTTTTTTTGCCACAGGTGGCTTTAACGCCTAGAAACTTTGTAGAACTTGAGAGTTTCCGTAGTTTTGCGGTGTAATTGAGATGATTTCGTGGAAGTAAAAGACTTGATCATTGAGAAAGCTGGCGATATGTTTTGGCACTATGGGGCGCGCAGCGTAACCATGGATGATATTGCCAGAGAGCTATCTATCTCAAAAAAAACCATTTACCAGTACTTCAGAGATAAAAACGAGTTGGTGCGTGTGGTCACCCACCACTCAATGGAAGAAGAACGATTGAAGGGTGAGAACATATTTGAGGTATCAGAAGATGCCATAGACGAGCTGCATATGATTTCCCAATATATGCGCGACCATATGGACAGCATTAACCCCGCCTGGTTGTTTGACCTGCAAAAGTACCACAAAGACGCCTGGAATATTTACCTTGATTACAAGCAAAACGTGTTTCAGGGCTTAATGGCAAACTCAATAAAACGAGGCATTGACGAGGGCTACTTCAGGCCTGAAATCAATGCCGAGATATTGGCAACATTCCGGATAGAGCAGATTGAAATGGCCTTTAACGATGCCGTGTTTCCGCGCAGCAAGTTTGACTTTAAAGAGGTACAACTGCAGCTGCTTGAACTGTTCGTGAACGGAATTATTACAGATAAAGGAAGAGAACGATTATCCGCTTACATTTATAAACAGCACTCATAATGGTATCATTAGCTACATACCTACACCGTTACAACCTGTTTTGCTTCATGTTGTTGCTGGGCCCCACTTTGATGGCCCAGACGCAGCAAACCCCCACATTTAGTTTGGAGGACTGTATAGAGTACGCCATGAGCAACAACCCTGAGTTGCAGCGTACTGCCCTTGACCGCGACCAGGCCAATGCTGATATTGGCGTGACCCGCTCTGACGGTTTGCCTCAGGTAACCGGTTTGATTGATATTGGGAATAACTTCCTGATTCCGCAAACCTTTGTACCCAAAAGTGCCTTTCCTGACCCTGAAAACCCAACTGATACTGTGGGTACGCGCGGCCTTGAGTTTGGCACGGCTTACACGGGCAATGCTGTGCTGTCGGTTACGCAAATGCTGTTCGATGGGTCGTTTTTTGTAGGCCTTGAGGCAGCACGCACCTACCGCCAGCTGTCTCAAAAAGACCTGCTGCAGGCCAAGGTAAACCTGGTTGATGGTATATCTAAAAGCTATTACCTGGTGCTGATTAACAACGAGCGCAAAAAAACGCTTACGTTAGAGTATTACCGGCTTGATTCCCTACTTAAAAACACCAGTGCCTTGTGGGAAAACGGCTTTGTTGAAAAAATAGATGTAAGCCGTGTGCAGGTGCAGTTTAACAACGTAAAATCACAGTTGCGCAGTTTGGATGCCCAGATATTAACCGGCTACCAGACGTTAAAGCTACAAATGGGCATGAAGGTAGATGCCAGCTTTGAGGTAGGCGATAAGATTGAAGATGTGGTGTTTAGCTTTAATGAAGGGGCCGTGGGCCAGTTTGACATTAACAACCGCATAGAGTACAGCCAGCTGCAAACCAATAAAAGCCTGGCCTACCTTGACCTGAAAAACAATAAGGTACAATACCTGCCCACGTTAGATGCCTACCTGAGGGTAGGGGCCAACACGGGTGCCAACAGCTTTTCTGACGTGACCAACACCAGCAACTGGGTAGGCAGCGGGGTAGTAGGCGTTACGCTAAACATACCCATATTTGACGGCCTGCGCAAAAGCTACAATGTACAGAAAAGCAGGATACAGATAAAGCAGGTTGAACTGGCCTTTGAGCAGCTGGAAAACAGCATTGATCAGGAAATAGCCTCAAGCCAGGCCAACCTTGATGCCAACCTGGCCAACCTGACCTTCCAGAACGAGAATATGGAGCTGGCCCGTGAGGTGTACAACGTATCGCAGGCCAAGTATGAAGAGGGGGTAGGCTCAAACATTGAGGTGCTTGATGCCAGCCGCGACCTGCAAAACGCACAAATTAATTATTACAATGCCCTGTACGATGCCCTGGTGGCCAAGGTAAACCTTGAAAAAGCACTGGGCATACTTTACCAGGAATAACCCCCTACCCACATCATTAAAAACATGACTCTAATACCATATACCATGAAAAAGTTCACCTTAGTTGCTTTGTTGGGTGCCCTTATTACCCTGACGGCCTGTGAGAAGGGCCTGGAAGAGAAGAAAGCAGAATTGGCAGAGATGAAAGAGGAGCTGAAAACCCTTGAGAACGATATTAAAGAGTTAGAACAGGAAATAGCCGAGCTAGACCCCACCTTTAACCAGAAAAAGGTAAACTACACGCTGGTGAGCACCCTGCCGGTGGCCAGCAAGGCCTTTGAGCATAAAATAGAGGTGCGCGGTGGTGTTGAAAGCCGCCGCAACATTATGGTCAGCTCTGAAACAGCAGGCCGCGTGCTGCGCCTGCATGTGAAGGAAGGCGACTTTGTACAGGGCGGCAGCGCACTGGTAGATGTTGATGCGCAAACCATTAAAGACAATATTGCTGAGCTGGAAACCTCGCTTGACCTGGCCAATGCTGTGTTTGAGCGCCAGGCCAACCTGTGGAAGCGCAAAATCGGTACAGAAATACAGTACCTGCAGGCCAAAAACAACAAAGAGTCGTTAGAGCGCCGCTTAAAAACTGCCCGCACCCAGCTAAGCTACGCCTATGTAAAAGCCCCATTTAGCGGTACTATAGAGCAGGTAAATATTAAAGAGGGCGAAATGGTGCAGCCTGGCCTGCCTTTGCTGCGTGTGGTAAGCCTTAAAAATATGTACATTACTGCTTCTGTTAGTGAGCGGCAGGTGGGTAACTTTAAAAAGGGCGATGTGGTTGATGTCACCTTCCCCTCGTTAGACAGAAAAATGAAGTCTACCATTAGTGCAGTGGGGCAGGTAATTGATAACCTGAACCGTACTTTTGAAATTGAGGTAAGCCTGCCGGCCGATGAAGCTGCTGTAAGACCCAATATGACTGCTATTTTGTTACTGACTGATTATGCCACTGATGCCGCCATGGTTGTGCCTACCAACCTGATACAGGCCGATAATAAAGGCCAGTTTCTGTACAAAGTTGAAAAAGGTGAAGAGGGAGAGATGGCCACTAAGGCACATATAAAAATAGGCAAATCATATGAAGGCGAAACTGAAGTGCTTGGCGGCCTGAGCGGCCAGGAAACCATTATTGACAAAGGCTTTCGTGATGTAAGCGAAGGCGCACTGGTAAAAATTACTGCCAATACCCTCACCGCAAATAAATAACCTGCACCATGGCTAAAGATGCAGAAAACCAAAAAATACAGAAGGAGTTTAAGCTAACCACCTTCTCGTTAATTAATAAAACAACGGTATTTGTATTGACCGCGCTCATTATTGTATTGGGTGTGTACTCGTACGTATCGTTGCCTAAAGAGAACTTTCCTGAGGTAGAAATACCCACCATTTACATTGGTACGGTATACCCCGGTAACTCGCCCGAAGATATGGAAAACCTGGTGACCAGGCCCATTGAAAAGGAAATTGAGTCTATTGAAGATGTTGATAACATCAAAAGCACCTCTGTGCAAGACTACAGCACCATTATTGTTGAATTCAATACCGGGGTTGATGTGTCAGAGGTGCTGACCAAGGTAAAAGACGCGGTTGATAAGGCCAAGCCTGAATTGCCCAACGACCTGCCCGACGACCCCGATGTGTTTGAGCTGAACTTCTCTGAGTTTCCGGTGCTGAATATCAACCTCTCTGGCAATTACTCTATTGAAGAGCTGAACGATTATGCTGAGTACCTTGAAGATGAGATAGAGAAGTTTGGAGAGGTATCAAAGGCTGAAATCAGAGGGGTAGATGAAAAAGAGCTGAAGATTATTGCCAACCCTTACCAGATGGAGGCGCGCGATGTTACCTTTCGTGACATTGCAGATGCTGTTCAGTTCGAAAACGTATCGCTTTCTGGTGGTAATGTGCTCACAGAGGGGGTGCGCCGCAGCGTGCGTGTACTGGGTGAGTTTACCCGCCCTGAGCAGCTGGAAAATATTATTGTAAGCGATGAAGAGGGCAAGATTGTGTACCTGCGTGATGTGGCCCGCGTTGAGTTTGATTACAAAGAGAAGGAGAACTACGCACGCCTGGGGCAAGACCCCGTGGTTATGGTAGATGTGGTGAAGCGCAGCGGCCAGAACCTGTTGATTTTAACAGAAAAGATTTACGCCCTGCTGGC
>CAZXTW010000604.1:0-4465 GCA_964643525.1 uncultured Roseivirgaceae bacterium | reverse complement strand
TAGAAAGTACTTGAATTCTCCCTTAATTGGTTATTTAGTGGCAGGTTGTAAACCTAAACTACACTATATTCACAGCTAACTAGTTATAGCTAACAGCTGTATTGATGAATGAATTTGATAAGATACTGCGCGAAACCTTTGAGGGCATTGTGCTGAAGGCCAAAGGCACGGGCACTTTGCCGTTTAGCCTTGAGTATAAGGTGGTGGCCAGCCTGTTTACGGCCAACCTGCTTAAAACCCTGGAACGCAGAATTGACTTTGCCAAGGTTGTGGTAGATAGGCAGGAAATTATGAAGGTGCTACAGCTTGAGTTTCAGACTAAATCAGAGAGGCGTATGGTGGCCCGTATGCAGACCTACCGGGCGCTGATTCATGAATGGTATGACCTGCCCGTGGTGCAGTACGTAATTTACCTGGGTGAAACACCTGCCACCATGGCCACCCATATACAGGAACTGATACCGCACGACCCGATAAACTACCACTTTGAGCTGATAGAAATCAGGAACTTTGACGCCAGCCAACTGATGGCTTCAGACATACCCGAGATTATTATCCTGGCCATTTTAGGGGCACGCGGCACTGCCGACCCATTTGATGTGGCTGCCAGTATTATTAAGCGGCTGAAGGTAGTTTGCGAAAATGAAACTGAATTAGAGAAGTATATTGTTCAATTGCAGACCATCAGTAAGTTGCGTAACTTAGATAACCTATTTATAGAAAGGAGAGAAGACATGGCACTAGAAACCGGCATATCAATGATGGACGTAGCCTGGTACCGCGAAGCCTATACCAGCGGTGCAGAAAAAGCCCGAAAAGAAGCTAAACAAGCTACGATGAATGCCGCCTTAAAAATGCTTCAATCAGGTAAGCTAAGTGATGAAGATGTTTTATCCTTTGCAGGAATAACAAAAGTAGAGCTTGACTCCCTTAAGGGCCAGCTTAGCAAGTAATGGTACACTTTTAATTGATTCATTATGGCACTAGAAACCGGCATATCAATGATGGACGTAGCCTGGTACCGCGAAGCCTATACCAGCGGTGCAGAAAAAGCCCGAAAAGAAGCTAAACAAGCTACGATGAATGCCGCCTTAAAAATGCTTCAATCAGGTAAGCTAAGTGATGAAGATGTTTTATCCTTTGCAGGAATAACAAAAGTAGAGCTTGACTCCCTTAAGGGCCAGCTTAGCAAGTAATGGTACACCTTAAAAACACCACAAACCCGACTTGATGACGAGTTTGTGGTACTGGTTAAATTCTTTTTAGTTCATTTCATGGGCGTCAAACACCTTGCCGCTCACCTTCCACTGGCCATCGGCCTTGTTCAATATAAAAAAGTCGGTGTAACGGAAGCCGTTCAGGTTTAAGAGTTCAATCCTGGCTGCTGCGGCATTGCCCTCATAGTTAATCCAGGCAATGCGGCTTTCAGACTCGGTAGCGCCACCTGCCAGGCTCACAAAGTTGGCCAACTCGTCTCTTGTAATATTCACAGCCTCGCCATCTACACTGCCCACAGCCCGGGCATGGTCAAACCAATCATGGGCAAAGCCGTCGCTTTCGCCTGTTTTGGTTGAATCTAAATATGACTTTAAAGCCTGTTCAATTGCTTCATATTCCCTAAAAGAGTGCTCGTTTGAATTCATGGGATCAGTTTTTGTATTACTTTACTACGATAATTCTGGAGGTTAAATTTAACCCACAATGGCCATGAAAGCCTTAGGAGCCACCGTTTGGGCAGGCTGCACGCTGTAACCTGCAAGTTAGGCTGTGCTTTTCTGTCACTTTTTTTGATGCAATTCAGGTTGAAAGTACTTCACAGCTGTTAGAACATAAGCTGTAATCAGCCATAGTTTGGCTTAAGTAGTGGCACCTAACTAGTACATTTTACCGGGCTTAAGTAAATATGGCCCCTATTGAGCGGGCTTGCCAGTGTAAAAGTTGTAGCCATACCAAACCCATGCAATATTTTGCCGGTTTTGTGCGCAAGTTTAGCCTGCTTAATAAGCGAAAACGAACACCATTACCCATAAATGGCAATTACTGGCTGGGGGCTGCCGGCTTGAATGTGGGCGCGGTACATGCCTTCTGAGTTAAATACCAGGCTGCAGTTGCCCTGGGCATCAACGCCAATGATGCCGCCCTCACCACCCAGCTTGACCTGCTTGTCGTGAATGACCACGCGGGCGGCTTCTTCCAGGCTAAGGCCTTTGTATTCCATGAGGCAGCTGATGTCATAGGCCACCACACCTCTTAGAAAAAACTCGCCATAACCGGTGCATGATATGGCGCAGGTGTGGTTGTTGGCGTATACGCCAGCACCCACCACTGAGCTATCGCCCAGGCGGCCATACTTTTTATTAACCAGGCCACCGGTGCTGGTAGCGGCCGCCAGGTTGCCGTGTACATCGCACGCCACAGCCCCTACGGTGCCAAACTTTTTCTCGCCAGCGGCATTGGCCTGGCCTACCTGGCTATGGTCTAGCGTAACACGGTTTTCATTTTTAACGCTTTGCCATTGCTGGTAGCGGAAGTCAGAGTAAAAGTAGGTGTTGGCTACCTGAGGGAAGCCATGCTCTTTGGCAAACTGATCGGCCCCCTGGCCCGAGAGGTACACGTAGTCTGACTGCTGCATAATGGTACGGGCCACGGCCACAGGGTTTTTGATAAGTGTGGCCCCGCCAATGGCCCCCGCGTTGAGTGTTTGTCCGCACATGATGCTGGCCTCCAGCTCGTGGGTGCCTTCTGCCGTAAATACTGAGCCTTTGCCGGCGTTAAACAGGTCGCTGTCTTCCATTACCACCACGGCAGCTTCAGCTGCGTCTATGGCAGTGCCGCCTGCTTTGAGTATGCGGCACCCTCTTTCAATAGAGTTTTGTAGTACCTGGCGGTAGGCGGCTTCTTTTTCGGGGCTCATGTCGGCCTGGCGGATGGTGCCAGCGCCGCCATGAATGGCTAAGGCATAAGGTTGGTTCATATGAGGTGTTGTTTCAATCAGTACATCACTGTCCTAAGAAGTCTATTGCATGGAATAAGCACATGTAATTCATTCACTTTGTTTGAGAAACATCCCCCTTACCCCCTTCAAAGGGGGAGCAGTGTTATTAAGCTATGGGGTTACCTCCCCTTATTTTAGGGGAGGTGTATAATACCTTTAGCTCAATAGCACTATTTAAAAAGGGATGTTGCACACAGTATGCTCTTAGGGTTGTTTTAGCTGTTAAGTTAGCATTTAGTTTAATATGATATTTTCAGGCGGCCGTTGTCAACATAGTAGTATTGGCTGCTGTGGCCGCTGCCAGGCTGCCAGGTATCTAACCTGAAGTAGCCACTGCCGTTAGTGGTGCCGTTTATTTTGTGCACGCGCACGGCCTGGCGGCTGCGGTACCAGTCTAGCCGGCGGCCACTACGGCACCGCTCGGGGCCACTGCCGTTTTGGTTTAAGAAAAAGGCTGTGCCGGTGCCATACACATAGCCGTTGCCGTTGGCGTCAATGCACACGGCTGTTTCTTCATCAACCCCAATGCCATAGGCCGTAATGCCCCAGTCTTTGTTCATGCGTGCCATAAACGTAACCTGGCGGCCCCGGCGGTCGGGGTTGTCATAATGCGTATCAGTCACTACCTGCTCAAGGTAGGGCACATCCAGAAAGTTGCTGGTTTGCAATGACATGTATTGGTTGTAGGGGTTGCGCAGGGCCTCGTTGCTGTATACGGTGCCGTTGGCCGCATCAAAATACACTTCGCCCTGTATGGCGCAACCAGCGCTGGTACCGCCCACGGGCACTTCTTTGGTGTTGATGAGGTAGTTCAGGGCATCTTCTACCTTAGTATCTTTCCAGAACGACACATAATCGTACTGGTTGCCGCCGGCAATAAATACGGCCTCGGCGTTTCTGATGGTAGCCTCTACGCCGCTGTTGTTGGCCAGGCTGCGCGAGTCAATAAGCAACGTTTCGACAGAGTTGACGCTGCCCAGCCCGTAAATATAGCTGTTGTAGCCGGTACCGCCGCTGGCGCGCAGTACCACAAAGTCGCCACCACCGCTGCGGGTAATCATCCATTGAATGGCCTCGTCAACATCAGGGCCGCCGCCCATCAGCACTGTACCGGCCTGTGTGGTGGTGCTCACATCGGCCGAGGCACCCACAATGCCAATGCTGGCTATGTTGGTACCGCCCGGTGCCATGCTTACGGCTTCAGGGGTGCCAGGTGCTTGTGGGTCAATCGGGTCGCTGCACGACCAGAGCAGGGTAAGAGAAAGCAGGAAGGGGGTGATTTTTAGCAGTTTTTTCATGGTTATTTATGTTTGGTTGAAGAATTAGGAATGGTGATTTAATTGGGCTTGCGGTGGAAGTTATGGTCAAATTTATCTGTGAAGTAAGCTCCACTGCTTCGTTCATTTTCTTTTGCTTCCCCAAAAGAAAACGAACCAAAAGAAAAGGGGACCACAGCGAAGCCGCCACCAC
>CAZXTW010000603.1:0-4473 GCA_964643525.1 uncultured Roseivirgaceae bacterium | reverse complement strand
CACCAGTATTATTTAGGCAAAAACCTGGAAGAGCTTGACCTGGCCATTGCTACATTGGCTCAAGGTCGCAAAGACCTGGCCAGCCTGCAAGCCACTTTGGCCCTGTATATGCAAAAGTTAAAGGCTGAACTGACCCAGCATATACAAGAAGAAGAAGAAAGCCTGTTTCCTTATATAGATGCCCTGCTGGCTGCCAATGGCAACCAGCAGTTTACCTTTGGCTTTAAACAAAAGGTGCAATTGATAGATTTTTTGCTGCACCATGACGATAAGGTAGAAGAGAGCCTGAGGCACCTGGTGGCCATTTTAGAACGTAAAGTAGCCCAATACAACGACTCATTTGCTTACCGCATGCTGGTAAACAGGCTTAAGGTGTTTGAGCTTGACCTGCGCATACACAGCCAGCTGGAAGAAGAAGTACTGATGCCCATGGCATTGGCGCTAGAAAAAAAGGTACTGAACAACCCAAACCTTGAAGTAAGGGGGTAAAGCCCCCTGCTACCCCCTATTACCAACGGGCTGCTTTTTGAACTATATGACATGAATGATACTTTGCATTCATTTATTTCCTTATATTTACCTTCATAGTTAACCATTTGAATTATTTAGCCTGAACTTTAACAGGCAAGTGAAGTGTATTACCTTGACGTTTATTAATACAGGCAAGTTTTCAACCAAATAATAACCACAGAAATGGAAAAGAAGAAGATTGTTTTAAAAACCTTAGAGTTAAAAAGCTTTGTTACTGGCATGGGTGCCCAATCAAAAACAGTAAAAGGCGGTGACCCAATTAGTTATGACAGCGATTGCTGCCCCTCAATTGATTGCCCACGCACCAACTTTACGTGCTACACCAACAATTGTGAGGTTACGCTGTATTATACTGATTGCTGCTAAGCCAACCAGTAAATTCATTTGCAAAGCCTTGACGCACCGTCAGGGCTTTTTTGTGGCCTATACCAAACTAATCAAACAGGTTAAGCTGGTTGTTGCTTTGCCTGGCTTTTGGCTTACTTTTTGGCTGGGTGGGTACCCCACCGTATTGTCTGGTATTTTTATTTTCTGCCGCCAGTAAGGTGTCAAGGTTTTGGTTGGGCGTAAAGTTTTTTTCGGCCGCCTGGCTTAGCTGGGTCAGTTTTTGAATGGCCCGCTGCTTATCTGGCTGGCCTATTCTGGCCTGCTGCACCGCAGTTGTGAGGGTGCTGATGGTTTCATCATATACCCGCCGTGGCACAGGAAAGGGCGTACCGCTTTTGCCCCCATGGGCAAATGAATAGCGGGCCGGATCAGTAAAGCGTGAGGGGGTGCCGTGTATGACTTCACTAACCAGGGTTAACGATTGCAGGGTACGCGGGCCCAGGCCTTTGAGCAGCAGTAAATCATCAAACTGGTTTACCTCGTGCTCTTGTGCCAGCCACAGTACACTGCCCAGCCGCTTAAGGTCTACATCTTTACTTTTTACCTGCCCATAGGTGGGCATTTTCAGGTGGGGTATGTCTTTAAGCAACTGGTTGGGTTGCTGCCGGGCCATTTCTAAAATGGCATTTTGAGTGGGCAGGGCCTCTTTGGCCACCAGGTTAAGGATTTGCCCCTGGTTTTGACCACATATGGCCGCGTGGGGCTCTTGTGTAAATGATT
Source organism: uncultured Roseivirgaceae bacterium (assembly GCA_964643525.1). Taxonomy (GTDB): domain Bacteria; phylum Bacteroidota; class Bacteroidia; order Cytophagales; family Cyclobacteriaceae; genus CAZXTW01. The sequence continues at coordinate 2,835 of CAZXTW010000603.1, read as the reverse complement.
GCAGTTGGGCCGAGTGCCAGTGGTAGCGGCGGGCCATGCCGGTACTGCCCTGCATGCCTTGCTGTATAACCGTCCATTGCCCCTGTGCATTCACCACAAAATTGTGCATGTATATTTGAAAGCCATCTTGCACGGCCGTATTGTCAACCTTGGCGCTTAGCTTACTGCAGCGGGCCAGGTGGTGGCCATCAAGGCCGGTGGCATTGCCTACGTTTAGCAATTCGTTTGGGGTTTGTATGCTATGCTTGCCCTTGCCGCCACACACATATAGGCCAAGCTGGTTGGCATGTTGGTTCAGGGTGGCTTTCAGGGCGCGCATCACGGCAGTGGTTACACCAGACGAGTTCCAGTCCATGCCAATTACTATGCCAAAGCTCTGAAACCAAAAGGGGTTGGCCAGGCGCGCCAAAAACCCTGCCGTGCCGTGCTCCATTACAATGCTTTCTACCATGGGCAGGCACAGCTGCTTCATGCGGCTAAACAACCAGGGCGGTACGGCCCCACCCATTAAGGGCATATCTGCGGCACCAGCACGTTTCATCAATACCTCAGCTTTGTAATTATTTCTTGAACAACATCTGTCAATACAAGCAAAAGCCACAGGCTAAGGTTCATTGCCAGCATAATAATTTGGGCAAGGAAAGTGCTATATTAGGCCATGAGTTAAGGCCATGAATGAAGACACGATGCAGGAAGAGTATTTTTTACTACCCGATTATTTTACACAGGGCAATACTGCCCAGGTGAATGTGTTTCATTACCAGACTGACGTGACCTCGCGCAACAACAGAGTGCGGTTATCGCAACACCTGATTTGCATGGTAAGGCAGGGCCACAAGCACATGCAGGAAGGTAATGGCCCCATTGCGCTACATGAAGGCCAGCTCATGCTGGTACATGCCGGCCGTAAGTTAATGAGCGAAACCACCACGCAAAACCAGGTGTATGAAAGCCTGCTGGTATTTTTTTCTGATGCTTTTTTGCAGGGCTTTTGTGCACGCCATAATATTGGTACAGCTGCCCGGCACCAGGAGGCTGCCCAGCCTACGTTTGAAAAAGATGATTACCTGCGCCTGGCAGAGCAGGGCCTGCTAACGCTGTGTAAGCAAACCACTAAAAACCAACAGCTGATTGAACTGAAGGCAGAGGAGGTGCTGCTGTATTTGTACACACAACACCCCAATACTTTTCAGCAGTTTTGCCAGCAGGCACGCCGTACAGACCAGTTTTTTGATTTGAAGATTACTGTTGAGCAAAACCTGAACAACAATTTAACGGTAGATGAACTGGCCTTTTTGGCCTGCATGAGCCCCTCTACCTTTAAGCGTAAGTTTAAGGCTGCCTATGCAGTTACGCCCAAGCAGTATTTTGTTGAGCACCGTATGCAGCGCGCCAAGCAGTACTTAAAGAGCCAGAAAAAGGTAAGTGACGTGGCCCTTGAGGTAGGCTACGAAAATGTATCGTCATTTAGCCATGAGTTTAAAAAGCACTTTGGCCTCTCGCCCAGTAAGTATGTAATGGCTGAATTGAACGTTTAGCCCAACCATTTTGACCCGGCAGCCCAAACAGCAACAGGCATTGGTGGGCCATTTTTGTATCAACCAAATGTAGCTAACCAATGAGCACCAATACACCCCTACCCCATGCGCAAGCATTAATTACAGATTACCTTGAAAGTGCCAAAAAGCAGTTTGCCTACTACCAGGCCATTGCCGAAAAAACGTTTGAACAGCTTACTGACGAGCAGCTGTTCTGGAAGCCCAACCCCGAAAGCAATTCAGTAGCCAATGTTGTGCAGCACCTGTGGGGCAATATGCTGAGCCGGTGGACTGATTTTTTAACTACCGATGGCGAAAAGCCTACCCGCAATCGCGATGCTGAGTTTGACGATTTGATAGGCAGCCGCAAAGAGATGCTGGCCAAATGGGCCGAAGGCTGGGCCTGCCTGCACCAGGCACTGGGCACGGTTACCGTGCATAATTTTGGTACTAAGGTATACATCAGAAACCAGGAGCATACCATTACCGAAGCCATAAACCGGCAACTGTGCCATTATGCCTACCACGTGGGCCAAATTGTGTTTATTGGCAAAGCCCTGGCTGCGCAGCAATGGGTAAGTATGAGTATACCCAAGGGCCAATCGGCCCAGTATAACCAACAAAAGTTCAACGCCCCCACCAGCCAGGGCCACTTTACTGACGAGCTGCTGGGCCAGCCCCCTAAAAGTTAAGCACACATGTTTTTTAGCCAACGCACCAATGCCCTTGCCTGGGCCAATACCAAACAGTACCAACAGGCCAACCAGCAGCTGCTGGCCCAGCCCCGTGCGCCGCATACCCAACGTGTGGTATTTATGGGCGACTCTATTACCGAAGGGTGGGGCAAGCTGCGACCAGCATTTTTTAACACGCCGGGCTATGTAAACCGGGGCATTGGCGGCCAAACTACCCCACAAATGCTGCTTCGCTTCAGGCCAGATGTGGTTGCGCTGGCCCCAGATGTGGTGGTGCTGCTGGCTGGCATCAATGACATTGCTGAAAATACCGGCCCCATGCCCCTTGAACAGGTGGCTGGCAACCTGTTTTCAATGGCTGAGCTGGCACAGGCAAATGGCATCCCGGTGGTGCTGTGTGCCGTGCTGCCCGCTTATGATTTTGGTTGGAGCAAAAACAAGCAGCCCGCGCCCAAGGTGTTGGCCCTGAACCAATTGATTGCCACCTATGCCCAACAGAAGGGCCACCCTTTTGTAGATTATTACAGCCCCCTGGCCGATGAACGTGGCGGCCTGCCCAGGCAATGGGCCCCAGACGGCATTCACCCCAACGCAGCCTGCTA
>CAZXTW010000602.1:0-4498 GCA_964643525.1 uncultured Roseivirgaceae bacterium | reverse complement strand
AAACTACATTATGGGGCTGAATATAAGCTGTTCATGGCTGATAGCCAAATGGCAAAGCCCGCCCCAATGACCAGAGAAAACCGATGACAGATAAAGAAGCCAAACAGATAAGTAAGTTTTTAAGCTATGTGCTGCGGCACCACCCTGAGTTGATTGGCATTACGCTCAATGCCCAGGGTTGGGTGGGTATTGAGGACCTGCTGGCAGCAGCAGCGGCCCACAACAGGCCCATCAGTACCGAGCAATTGCAAGCCGTGGTAGCTAATAATGACAAAAAGCGGTTTGAAATTGATGTTACAGGCCAAATGATCAGGGCCAGCCAGGGGCACAGCGTACAGGTAGACCTGGGGTATACCCCTGCCGAGCCGCCTGCTGTCTTGTTCCATGGCACGGCAGAAAAATATGTAGACAGTATTAGGCAGCAGGGTATTGTAAAAGGTAGCCGCCACCATGTGCACCTGAGCGCTACCCAGGAGGTAGCTTTACAGGTGGGGCAGCGGCATGGCAAGCCTGTGGTACTCACGGTGAATTGCCAGGCTATGCAAGCCGATGGGCACACGTTTTACCTTAGCACCAACGGGGTGTGGCTGGTAAACCATGTGGCCCCACAGTATATTGTATGATCAAGCTTATCACAACACTTTTGTGGCTAAAAAGAACAGGCCAAATGCCACAGGCCAAGCTTTATTGTATTACATTTACAGTGCTTATTTGACTTATCGCGCTTAACTATTTTTATACAGGGGCCATTTACACCATTGTTTAACCTGGGCACCTGTTTAGTTGTGGGCTTAACCTTTCCCGTTTGTTTTATTGTGTTGTTTACCGCCTGGCCAAAAGGCTTATAGGTATGCGGTAAAGCAACAACGTGATTATTTGAAACATCAACTACCGTTTAAACGGGGCAGCCGAAAACCGTATATGATGAACAGAGTAGGCATAGTTTTTTAAACCAACCATTTGCATGAAAAAGAAAAATCAAAAACCTTTCTTCGCCCAATTTCTGGAGTCGCAAAAAGTAGAAGAGAGACAAATTAAAGGTGGTGTTTGGCCTCCTTATGATGTGACACACAAATGGCCGTCTGATGGTGATGATGACCTTCCTGCGTCTTAAGCCATTTACCTTGTAAACTTAATGATATTGACTGTTACTGGTCAATAATACAAAAACCATTGGTAATGGGCAGTGCGCATTAGCCAATGGTTTTTTTAGCTTTGATTATGACTGATCAATTAGCCCTGCTATTAACGCATAGTGGCGATTATTATACCATAGACCGTGTACAGGCTGCCTTTGAAGCTGCGGGTGTACGGGCCATTCGGCTCAATACTGATCTTTTTCCGCAACAGGTGCAATTGTACCAGCACTTGGGTGCTGCCCATACGCAGTTGCTTATTGATACAGGTGCTGAAACCATTAGCCTGGCCGATGTAGGTGGGGTATGGTTGCGTAAACAGTTTGCCGCCAGGTTTGATGATAATCTTGACCCTCAGTTTATGCAAGGCTGTATGCGTGAATCGGCCGCAGCAATAAGCACCATGTACCAGCAGCTGTGGCACCTGCCATGGATAGACCGGCCCGACGTAGGGCGCCATGCAGAGAATAAGTTTTACCAGTTGCAAACAGCCCTGCAAGTGGGGCTAACCATACCTGATACTATTATTACCAATAAACCTGAACAGGTTAAAGCGTTTTACCAAAAGCACCAGGGCAATATCATTACCAAAATGTTGACCCCCCTGAGCCAAAGCATGCAGGGCTCAAGCTTTTTTGTGCGCACCACTAAGGTAGCTGCTCATGACCTTGAGCAACTTGAAGGGTTAAGCTACAGCCCAATGGTGTTTCAGCAAAATATTGAAAAGGCCTATGAGCTGCGCCTGGTGTACGTGGGCGGCACCTGCTTTGCCGGTAAAATAGATGCCTCTGCCAGCCAAACCGGCCAGACAGACTGGCGGGCCAGCCAGCCCGGTGAGGTACACTGGCAGCCTTATGCCGTGCCCAAGCCCCTGGCCCAACAGGTAACCGAGCTTATGGGCAAGTTGCAATTACATTTTGGTGCCTTAGATATTATTCGTACGCCTGCGGGTGGCTATGTATTTTTAGAAGTGAACCCTGCTGGCGAGTGGGGCATGCTTGAAAGAGACCTTGACTACCCCATAGCTGCCACCATTGCCAAAGTACTGATGCAACGCATGCATTAGCCAGCTAACCTAATACCATGAACGACGAACCCCATTTGTAATGAGCAAAGTACTGATTGTTACGTTTACTGACGACAACGCCTGCATTGAGCAGGTAACTGAAGCCCTTGGAAGGCACGGGGCACAGGCCATACGTTTTAATACTGATCTTTACCCCGGCCAGACGGCCCTTACCGTAGATTACCGGCATGGCCAGTGGCGGCAATGGCTGCACACCGCTGAGGGCACCCATGATTTAACTAATATAGAGGCTGTATGGTACCGCCGCCTGCGCATTGGCAAGCAGTTGAAGGGCACTATGGATGAAGAGTATCTTGGCCCTGCAATTGATGAGAGCCGCCGCACGTTTATGGGTTTTATGGCCGGGCTTGATTGCTTTGTGTTTGACCCCGTATGGCGGGTGCGCTATGCTGAGGTTAAGCAGGTGCAATTGAAAATAGCCCAACAAGTGGGTTTAAATATACCCATGACGCAGTTTAGCAACCATGAGGCAGATGTGCAGGCATTTTACGGAGCTACTGGGGAGCAGATGATTACCAAAATGCAGGCCTCATTTGCTATTAACAGGCAAGGGCAAGAGCATGTAGTTTTTACCAATGCCGTGACCGCAGCAGATGTAAGCAACCTTGAGGGCCTGGCGTTGTGCCCCATGCAGTTTCAACAAAAAATTGAAAAGCAGGTAGAGCTGCGCATTACTATTGTTGGTGATAGGGTGTTTGCTGCTTCAGTAGACTCGCAGGCCAGTGGAAAGTCTGACCTTGACTGGCGTAAAGACGGTACCGGTCTTATTGACCAATGGCAGCCATACGATTTGCCCAATGAGGTGGCACAAAAACTGTTGCGGTTAATGGATTACCTGCAGCTTAATTATGGGGCTGCTGATATGATTGTAACCCCTGATGGCCAGTATTATTTTTTAGAGGTTAACCCGGTGGGCGAGTACTTTTGGTTAGACAAGGCTGCGCGTGGGGAATTTCCTATATCTGAGACTATTGCAGAAGTTTTGCTAGGTAAAAGGGCGCGCCGTAGTTTGCCCTATCATAAATTGGATGCATAGGCTTGGGTGTTTTGTCTAAGCAAACACAAGGTTTATCGAGATTTTTTCTGGCTTCATGGAATAACCCTGAGCAGGCAGGCATTCGCGCTTATTTTTGTTTTTGTAAACACTGCGTTTCAATTATTTGTATACCTAGTTATTTGTTTGTTACCCGGTATTGAGTGGGTAACTGAATTGATTATAAGCGAACGATAACCCGTTGATTCAATGTATGCCTCGATGAGATTAAGGAAGCCCATGTCTAACAGTGCATGGAAGTTGTACCTATTGTTATTTTGCTCTGTTGAGTTGGCCTTTCTGGCTGGTTATTTATTGATTGGTAACTATTAATATCATTCTATGCCGTAGTATGGTAGTTACAGCATCATTACATTTGCTACAAATATAGATCGTGATGAATTTTCTTCTGGTCGCTGCTGTAGTAGTGCTGTTTATTATAATACTTTTAAGCGTAACTGGCAGGGGGTACAAAAGCCGGATGGCGCCCGTTCAAAACCCCAAAGTGCTGGTAGTGGCCTTTGAGGGTGATGAAGAAGGGCTAAAGTTTGCCAAGGCTGATAAATCAGTTTATGCTAATTATTACAGGTATGTAGAAGGGTTAAAAGCCCACAGCCTGGTTACTTTACAAGGTACCATTGAAGAAATTAAGCCAGACCTGCTGCACCTGGTAGTTGACGTAAATGATGAGGGCCTGCTGGTTGACCCTGAAAAGAACCAGATGCCGCTTGCTTCAATTGTAGACTATGCCGTAAAGCAGGGAGGCAGCTACGTGATTATGGCCAAAAATATTACTCAAGAGGCTCTAGGTCAGGCCAACTCTAACTTTCCGAAGCCGTTTCAGGCCAATTTGATGTATACTATTGACAGAAAAGGGAGAAACTTCAATTCATTTCTGAGCAAGCTGTTTCAACGCATTAGTAAGGGTGAAGCTTTAGGTATTTCATATGTTGACCTGAACCCATTAGACAATAAAGAGCATCCTAACCTACCCGATACGTTGCTGTTATTGGGTGCACCAAAGGTAGTTTTGATGCAAGATAAGCTGTAGAACTAAGCTGTTATGAGGTAAGTACAGCCGTAAAAGGTTAATCAATTTGCGGTTGTATGATTTATTAACCCAGTATAAACCTGTTTTGTGATTGGTTTTCTTAAATTGTATATCAATGCCGGTGTACGTGAGTTTATGCCTAACTGGTATGTACGTAACCTGCAAATAGCCAATACGCTGGCAATGGCCTT
>CAZXTW010000601.1:0-4514 GCA_964643525.1 uncultured Roseivirgaceae bacterium | reverse complement strand
TAGCCAATAACCAAACACCAGCAAACGTGACCCAAGATAAAAATGCCAAGAAAAGCAATAAGCCTATTCAAGGAGATGAAACCTACGACGTACTGTTTCGCGATAATATTTTTAACATCATTTTACCTATTGCTGATGACTTGTTGGATATTCAAGTAGGCAGCCCCGTGCCGTTTGTTACTGATATTGTCCGCATTAGCAAAAGAGAACCTGATTATGTGGGTAAGTTTGAAGATACTGACGGCGAGGCAGGGCTGCTACATATGGAACTGCAAACAACAGACGACAAAAAGATGGTACACCGCATGCGTGAGTACCAATGCTTGTACGAAGGCCGTTTTGAAATGCCCATGTACCAATACTGCATTTACCTGGGTGAGAAGCCCTCAAAAATGGCCACAGAGTTAAAGCAACGTATACCAAAGGCCCGCAACAACTACAGCTACAAGCTCATTGAACTTCGCAACTATGCTTCCCGTTTATTTATTGACAGTGACACCCCTGAAATGGTGCTTCTGGCCATCTTAGGTAACTTTGGTAAAGAAAAGCCAGACAAAGTAATTACTGCAATACTCAACAAGCTGAAGCAACTGGCAGAAAACAACAACTTACTAAGCAAATATATTAAGCAGTTGAACACTTTATCAAAACTGCGTAACTTACAAAAAGAAACACTACAACAGATCAAAGCCATGCCTGTACATTTCGATATTACCAAAGACGTGCTCTACAACCAAGGTGTTGAGAAGGGAATTGAGCAAGGCATCTCCAAAGGTATTGAACAAGGTATTACCAAAGGTATTGAGCAAGGTATTACCAAAGGTATTGAACAAGGTATTACCAAAGGCATTGAGCAAGAGCGTGAACGGCAACGCCACCTACAAAATGAAAAAGGGGTAGTAGCCATGCTAAAAAGCGGTAAGCTCACCACAGTAGAAATTGCTCACCTCATGGAAGTTACCATTGAAAAGGTAAACGCAATTAAAGAAAAACATAATATTTCTTAACACACTACTTTTCATCACTGCCAATCAAAGCCATGCCTGTACATTTCGATATTACTAAAGACGTGCTCTACAACCAAGGTGTTGAGAAGGGAATTGAGCAAGGCATCTCCAAAGGTATTGAGCAAGGGATTACCAAAGGTATTGAACAAGGTATTACCAAAGGCATTGAGCAGGAGCGTGAACGGCAACACCACCTACAAAATGAAAAAGGGGTAGTAGCCATGCTAAAAAGCGGTAAACTCACCACAGTAGAAATTGCTCACCTCATGGAAGTTACCATTGAACAGGTAAACGCAATTAAAGAAAAACATAACATTTCTTAACCCACTACTTTTCATCACTGCCAGCGGCTTACGCTGGCTAAGTCTGATCATCTTCATGAAACAGATAATTTTGCATGTAAAGAGCAATTGAGAGTTCTTTCCAGGCTCGTTAGTACAGGGACAAGGCTAGCTGACTCAATTTTCAGAACCCATGAGAAAAGCTTACGTAACTGACACATATTATACATTCAGATCAACTAACCGGGTGAATACTCTTCTAATAATTCAAAGTAAAATTGAAGTGCCTATTATAAGCGCTAATATCTTTGACGCTCATACGTTTAACTAGCTGTTTATAGTATCTTTGGTATATGAACGAAGCTGAAGAGCCTGCCATCTATATTACTTATAACCCTAAAGCCGCTTTAGAAGAAACTTTGGCTGTACGTTTACAGACTATTGGTGCCGTCAATGGGTTTGAAGCTTTTTTGCCAGACAGGTATACGAGTAACAGATATGTAAACGATGAAACCCGTTACAGAATAAAAGCATCTGACTATTTTGTTCTTTTTTTAACAGGCCCGTTGAGTACACTTGTTGCAGAAGAAATTAAAGTAGCTTACCAGCATTTTAGAGATAAAAAGAATATCATCATCATCTATGAAGAGTCATTAACGGATGAGCAGCTAGACAGTATAAGGCACTACAGTGAAGCAACGCTAATTCCGTTTGAACCAGATGTAGATACGCCTGATGTGATTGTCAAGCAAATTATTGAACAAATCAGTGGAACTGATGCCCAACAGGCATATCAAAGTAAACGACGCGGCAGCAAAGACTTTAATTTTGACATAGGTATAGCTGCATTATTGATGGTTGGCTTGGGGTTACTCATTATGGCACTTTTTACCAAAGACGATTCATAGGCAATGCCGAAGCCTGCTGCTATTGTTGATAGTTCCTTTTTAGTTTATCTCACAAAAATCAAAAGTGAGAACCTTTTTTACGCCTTACGGCTGGTTTTTGACCAATTGCTTTTTCCGCTTGAAGTGGTTAAAGAGTTCACGCCAAAAGATAATCGCCCAGAGAATACTGGTAGGAATCAAGTGATTAAGCAATTAGATGATGTGTATTATCCATTCTATACCCGTTGCACATCCTTAGACCGAGTGGTCATGAAAACATTAGAGGCCACCCAAAAAGTTGATCGCGGAGAAGCAGAAGCAATAGCACAAGCCAGAGCAAGGCATATCAGATTTATTCTAACAGATGATAAAAAGCAGCTTACCCATTTACCGGATCCATTTAAAGATTTAAAATACTTCAATTCTCTTACTATTGTGTGCCTTCTTGATCTGAGAGGTCTACTCAAGTCATATCAAACCTGCATACAAGAACTGTATAAAATTCGCCCATTTAAAGCCAGAGACCTCCATGAAGCGTATCATGAAGCTGCACAACATGAAAGAAGGGCTGTCTCGGCTAAAACCCTGTCAGAAAAATGCGGCCTGAAAAATATTGGAATCAAGTAAACCCTGTATTTAAAACATAGCTCCCTCAATATATTGTAACCTCATAACTTTTAAAAATCAAGCTTAAAACTCTCTTCTATTAATTGTAATATACTGTGCTTGGCCACAAGTAGGCTGCCATCATTCTTCCAATTTGATAAGGGCCTTAGTACGCTTATCCTTCGATCATTCTTCGATTGACCAAAGGGTTTCTTATACTCAGTTTATAGGCTTAGCAATACATCATTATTCTAAGATTAATGGTGTGGTTCCAATAGGTAAAAATTACAGCACTGGTTTACATTATAAGCTTACCATGTTCAAGTTGCCGCACAAAAACTTAAAAGGCTATAACTCGCTGGCCACTTAAAAGAGCCTGTGATTAAGGACAGGCATGACCACAATAAGGTAGTTTTAAAGAAAGAATGGCCATAATGCGCTGCACCTGTTTAAGAGCTTAATTTTTCTCTTTAACTTTTAAGCATGAAAAGACTTACCTCATTGTTATTGCTGCTGCTGGGTAGTGTGGCGTTCACCCAATGCAATGCCCCTGCTGAACAACCTATTGAAGGCATTTGGCTTAGCGATTATGCGCGCACGGTTAAGCAAATTACCTCAAAGTATAACCGGGCTACCGGGCAGTCAGAGCCTTTGGCTACTCCATACTATGACACCACGTACACCACGCAGGTGTATATGTTGTTTGACTTTTTACCTGACAAGCGCTGTGTGGTGAAGTTTTTCGGGTCTGCGCATCAGGAAGGAACATATAGCCGGCAGGGGAACCAGATAGAAGTAACGGTAGATACCACTCTATACAACCTGACATTGAAAAATAATACACTGGTGCGTGTGTATAATGAAGGTAGGCAGACCATATTTAACCGGGTGCCCAGCCCAATGCCAGGCCCTGACGCACCAATACAAAGTTCAAAGCACCCCTACTGGCGTATTCAAACAGACGCGGCTTCTACCAGCCACAACTTTCAGTTTTACCTTCAAGGTGATGGCAAGGCAGTACTAAGCAGAAATATTAGCTCGGCCTTAAAAGCTGCAAATATGGGACAGTATGATTTTGATTATTACAAGCATGTTGAAATTCTGTGGGTAGGCAGCTTATACTCAGTTGAAAGCCACTTGTATGCCTTCACCAATGGCTTTGAAGGGTACCGGTATGAAGCTGCCCAGGGTGAAGGTGAATTACCCATCAAACACACCTACCAAATAGAAAAGCTACCCCTGCCCACAAAAGCAGAAATTGATAGTATAATAGGCCAGTTAACAGGTAAATGGCAGCTGGATGCCACAGCCCCTGCGGATGGTTTTACGGCTGAATACAAAGACAGCTTTTTTAACTTAGAACTTGCTGAGCATGCCGGGTATACCATAACCTACGGGGGTATTGCCTCATATGACTCTACCCAGGAGGTACAAACTAAAACGGTAAGCGGTAAATGGTGGCCTGGTAGTACACCAGATTATTTTACGCTTGAACAAACCAGCAGTGAGCCCTTCCGCACTACGCTGGCCAATATTATAAGCCTGACTGATAGCACCATGGCACTGTACCTTGATGTTGAATTCCCCTCAGACCCAACGGGAACCTTTGGTACTGTGGTACACCTGAAAAAACTATAGGGCAGCAGGGTGCGGGTAGCTGTTACCCTATACCGGTAGAAATCTGGAACATAGGCAGGTACATTGATACCAGAATGAAGCCCACTACCAGGCCC
>CAZXTW010000600.1:0-4523 GCA_964643525.1 uncultured Roseivirgaceae bacterium | reverse complement strand
CGGTGTAGGGCACGTTATAATACAGCACAGTATCCTGGGTATGGATTTCGGCCACCAGCACATTGCGGTGGGGCTGCCCACTGGTAAATACCCGCATGGGCACTTTAATGGGCAGTTCAAATGCGGCCACGCCATCTGCAAACTCAAAGGTATGGTGGTTGTTCAGCACCACCTGCACATCAGTTAGGTTGTGGTAATAAAAAGTGGTCAACTGCAATGAATCGCCCACAATGCCCCTGGGTTTGCTGGCTTGTATTACCGGGCCGCCCAATTGGTCCCAACGGTCAAGGGTATCAAGCAGTTTATCAAAAGCATTAAGGCACAGGGTATAGAACCTGAACCGCTCTTGCGCCACCTCCTGGCTGGCCAAATAATAGGGCTTAGCTTCTTTACTGCCCTTAAACTGAAAACCAAAGGCTTTGCCGCTGCGGTTTACTTTACTAATTGCTTTGGGGTCATAACGCACGGCTACTTCATAATCAGTTATCAACGCTTCTGCATCTTCAAACTCAATGGCCTGGCTGTTAATGCCCCTTACCAAACCGTCAAAACCCCAATGCACCTTATCGGCCCCTTCAATGAGCGAGTCAAGCTTTTGCTTAACCGGTGCCCCTTTATAATACAGGCCTCTGTCTTGCAATAGCCTTTCTGCATTTTGGTACTTGCGCTGCACCTGTTTTTGCAGGTCTTTTTGATCAACCTCTTCCATCAGTGAAGCTACGGCACTGTACAAATGCTGCTTCTGCTCTCTGGCTTCCTGGCTACAGGCCGTTGCAACAATGAACAGGGTACTGAAAAGGCACACCTTTAATATATTGTGTTTAGTCATGGCTTAGGGTATCTAAGTGTTGGTGCGTCAATTCAACCTGCACTACCTGGCCAGCAGGGGTATAAGTGGTGACCACCACCGGCCCCTGGGCCAGGGCAGCCTGCGGCAGGCGCACGGGGGCTTGCGGGTTTGCAGGTAAGGGCTTGCCGTTAAGGGTTACCTCAATAATGGGTACGTTCAGGTGGCGGGGGTCATCGCTGGTCAGGCTCAGGTGGCCCTTTAATGTGGCATGCAGCTCATTGCCAATCATGGTATCGTGCCTGGCCAGCAGCAGGGCTTCGTGGGCAGCCAGCTGGGGGAAGTACCACCCATGTGAGCCACCCACCTGTTGCTGCAGTTCTTTCATGGCATACAAGCCCAATTGTATGGCATGCAGCCGCTGGTAGGCCATGTACAGCCGCATTTGCAATAAGCTGGTTTGGTGTTGCCGGGCAAATTCAACTAAAAACTCTTGGGTGCTAAGCATGCCATTATAATGGGTAGCAACGGCATCACCCTCATCAATATACCCTCCTGTAAGTGCACCATGGTATTGTAGCATTGTGTTTGCCTCAAAAGCAAGCTGCGCATCAATAATAACCTGTTGGGTTGGGGGGGCTTGGCGCAGGGTATCATACCGGGCGCTTAATTGCCCCACGGCTTTGGTGGCCTCCCTGGTGCTGGCCATTACCCGCTGCGCCTTGTGCAGCACGGCAACATCGGCTTCACGGTAGCCATGGCTGGCAATGGTGCGGTAAAGGCTTACGTACATGGCATTAAGCTGCTGTTGCTGGTGGCGGGCCATTTGTTGCAAGGTGCCTTTGCTATTGGCCACAATAGCCAGCTCGTTTTCGGTAAGGCCCTTACTGGTGCAGCCGGCAATCAAAAAAAGTACCAGTAAAAGCCAGGCATATTGCTGCATAGTGTTTGATTTGTAGAAAAGATAAAAAAGCTGAAGCAGCAAAAAAAATAAATGCCGGCTGTAGTGCCGGCATCTATCATGTAATAACGACTCTGTAAAATTATGGGCTAACAAATCGGATGCTTTACACATCCCGCAATTTTTAACCAACCGGGGCAAACGCCCGGCAACCAATTACAATTACTCTGTAGGGGGCAGTATCACCTTATCAATGATATGCACCACGCCATTGCTGGCGTTAATGTCGGCAGCAGTTACCTGCGCATCGTTAATCTTAACGGTTTTGCGCTTAATGCTCACCTTCACATCGCTACCCTCTACTGTAGCTGCCTTTTGGCCGTTGCTCAAATCGCCGCTCATTACCTTACCAGGCACCACATGGTACTTCAAGATGGCAATCAGCTGGTCTTTGTTTTCAGGCTTCAGCAGGTTTTCTAAAGTACCGGCAGGCAAAGCAGCAAAGGCTTCATTGGTAGGGGCAAAAACCGTGAAGGGCCCGTCAGACTTTAGCACATCAACCAAACCGCCAGCTTTCACTGCGGCAACCAGTGTGCTCAGGTCGGCAGAACCTACAGCCAGGTCAACAATGTCTTTCTTTTTCTGGGCAAAAGCACCCTGCGAAACCAACACCAACGTCAATGACGCAAACAACATAAACATAAACTTTTTCATAATAGCTAACGCAATTTTTGTTCAAGTAAAACCTTTATTCAATTAAACAACTTATTTACGAAGCCCCACCCTGCCCCGGATTTCAGGCAGCGAAAAAAAATTAAAAATTATTTACATCTGCCCCACTACTAACCCTACGCTGGCGCGAGCCTCCGGGCTCGTACCGCCAGTAACAGCGCCTTCAGGCTCAATTTTGTAGCATGGCAAGGTGTACTATAATTAGAGAAGCGTTCTACAGGTAATAAATAGAGCATCTTAAAAAATCAACATTCAGCATTGCAATTTTAACAAATTTGGCTGTTATTGTTGTTGCAATATTTCAGTCACACTAACACGCTGATAAAACATATGAGTCAATTTAATTTTCCTCGAATTAATGTATACGGCAGGGTGGGCATTGATGTAGGCACCGCCAACAATGACGACTTTGTCGGGTACAACTTTCCGCCCAACAACCCCAACGCGCCTGATCCATTAGCCCTGGCCGATACGCAAGACGTGCAGGCCATTAACCACATTAACCCTGATACGGGCCAGCCTTTTACTGATGCCCAGTACATTGAGTGGGTACAGAATAAGCAGGAGTATATTAGTGTGGGGCAAGAACCGAATACTACTGACAAAACCTATCAGGTGCCCTCTGAGTGGAATTATTATGGCAGCATGGAGTTTACGCTGGAAGATACCACGGTGCAGTCAGTGCAAACCGATGCCCAAACCACCATTACTGACCCCAGCCAAACCAGTGACGCATTTATTAAACAGGTGCTGGCCGCTACGCTAAGCTTTAACAACCCCAACAACACCCCACAAAGCAGCACGGCCATGATGATTGACCTGAAGCAGGAAGGATCATCGCCCGGCTCACAGATTTTTGCCGAGAACCTGATGCTGCAAGGCGGCGATGGCACCGTGCTGATGGGCAAGGCCATTGACATTAATACGGGCAACTTCTCTAGCAAAGGCACGCTTACCAAGGCTGGCTCGTGGTGGCTCAACTTCCAGCGCAACATGGTGCTGAAGGCTTCTGCCGGGGCTTCGGCTTCCTTTCAGTGCGTATTAAAGCCCGATGCCAACGGGCAGGGCATTGAAAACTGGGCTACCCTCAAAACCTTTTTTACCTCGCCAGAAGGCCGTGAGCCAGACGGCATTGTGTTTCGCTACAACCTGTTTGCCGGTGCCCGTGAGTTTGACCCCAACCAGTATTTTGACGGCGATTATGATACTTACTTACAACAGATTATAGCCGCATATCAAGAGCAGGGCAGCAACCCTATGAACTGCCAGGTAGCTGGCACGCTGGCCCCCTGGTATGATGATGAGTACCAGAACATTAGCCTGGGCAGGCTGTTACAGCCCAATTATGCTGGCTTTGCTGCGGGCAATAATACCTTTCCTAACCCCAACATCGTTAAGGGCTGGGGCAACGGGCCCAGCTTTCAGCTGGCACCGGCCATTGCACAGGTCAATGGTGATTTGCTGAGCATTGATTTTGTAGATAGTTTTCCGGAAGATTATGTATTGACAAACCCCAGCGACAGCAGCAAGCTGCTGCTGCCCCCACCTTTTGTAATTGGCAGCAATGCCTTTGACAAGCATAATGTAGGCAATGTATACATTGGCATACAGGCCCAGGGGGGCAGCCCCATTAAGTTGGGTGATGTTGATTATTCATGGGCCAGTTATGTGCAAAATGGCGGCATGGTAGATATTGACCTGAGCGGCCTGCCGGCAGCAACCAAAGCCATGCTTACCGATGGTAGCAGCGATTTGGTAGTGGTTTCTGATACCCATGGGCAGCTGCTCAAAGAAAACCCCTATATGGCCGTGACCGATACCGCCACGGTATATACTGAACAGCAACCAGCGGGTGGCACCACCAGCGAGTATGCGTTTGACAGCATGACCAACCAGGTACCCCTTACTTTTCGTATGGTAGAAAGAGGCCAGCCTATTGACCCGGCCAGTTTTCCTGATACCACCATACAGCTGTTTAAAACCACGCCCATTACGCATTCAGGCTCTACCACCACAGTGGCTACCAACCTGGTAACCAGTGCCAACGTGAGCGGCTACCAGCAGGTAACTGATGTGCGCGAAAGCGGCAATTACCGCTATGCC
>CAZXTW010000599.1:0-4525 GCA_964643525.1 uncultured Roseivirgaceae bacterium | reverse complement strand
CTGCCGTTTATCTGGTGTTTTTTGCTGTACGTACATTATTTTTTGCCGTTAGGCGGAAGAATACCTCGTTCAATCATAATTGAGTAATTTTAAGCTTCCATTTTGTGAAACTAACTTCAATTATGAGAAAGCACTACTACGGTATTTACGGCTTGTTGCTGCTTATGGCGGCCGCAACGCTATGGAGCTGTGATTCAACAACCAAGACGAGTAACGACGATGTTGCGGCCACACCCGGCATTGATGTAGAGAACATTGACCCAAGCGTTAACCCTGGTGAAGACTTTTTTAAGTTTGCCAACGGGGGCTGGTTAAAGTCATCAGAAATACCCGCTGACCAAAGCTCGTGGGGTGGCTTTAATGAGCTGCGCGACGACAACCAGAAGCTGCTGCTGAGCATTTTGACTGAAGCAGCCGAAAGTGGCAATTTTGCTGAAGGCAGCGACGAGTACAAGGCCATAGCCATATTTAAAAGTGGTATGGACAGTGCCAAGGTAGCTGCCGATGGCATTACACCCCTGAAGCCATGGCTAGACAAAATTGAGGGCATGAAAACTGATGCCGAGCTGGTAGAGGTAGTGAGTGAACTGCACCTGCACGGTAGCTTGCGCAGCCCGGCGCTGTTTGGCGTTTCGGTACGTGGTGATGCCAAGAATTCTGAAATATACGCGCTTTATGTAAGCCAGGCTGGCCTGGGCCTGCCTGACCGCTCTTACTACGACAAAGCCCGCTGGGCCGATGCCAAGGCTCAATATGAAGTGCATATTGCCAATATGTTTGGCTTAATGGGTGATGAGGCAGGTGTAGCCAATGAAAAGGCAGCCGGCATTGTAGCGCTAGAGAGCCGCCTGGCCAAGGCCCAGCTGCGCCGGGTTGACCGCCGTAATATTGACACCACCTACAACAAAATGAGCTACGAGGCGCTGAAGCAACTGGTGCCTGCTTTTGGCTGGGATGCTTATATGGCCAATATGGCCCTACAGCCCGAGTACGTAATTGTGCAGGCGCCCATTTACCTGCAAGAGGTAAACAAGGTATTGACAGAAACGCCTAAGGAGGTAATGAAAGCATATTTTACCTGGCACCTGCTAAACGCTACAAGCAGTTACCTGAGCAACGACTATGTACAGGAACGTTTTAACTTTCGGGGTAAGGTACTTTCTGGCCAAAAGGAAATGGCCGCCCGCTGGAAGCGCGTACTGCGTAGTGTAAACTTTAGCGCTGGCGAAGCCATTGGCCGCGTGTATGTAGCTAAGGCTTTCCCCCCGGAAGCTAAGAAAAAGGCCAAAGAAATGGTTGATAATATTTTGGAGGCCTTTGGCGAGCGATTGGATAATGTAGACTGGATGGGGGCCGAAACCAAGCAGCAGGCCAAAGAAAAGCTGGCCTCATTTACTGTAAAGATTGGGTACCCTGACAAATGGCGCGACTACAGCAAGCTGGAGGTAACCAACAGCTATGTGTTGAATATGATGAATGCAACTAAGTTTTCACGCCAACGCACCAACGCCCGCCTGGGCCAAAAGGTAGACCGCAGCGAGTGGGGCATGTCACCACAAACAGTAAACGCCTACTACAACCCGCTGAACAACGAAATTGTATTCCCCGCAGCTATTCTGCAACCTCCGTTTTACAATTACCAGGCTGATGAAGCAGTGAACTATGGCGGTATTGGCGCGGTAATTGGCCATGAGGTATCGCACGGGTTTGACGACAGTGGCAGCCGTTTTGATGCCAATGGCAACCGCAGAGACTGGTGGAGCCCTGAAGATAAGGCCCAGTTTAAGAAACGTACCGATGTTTTGGTAAACCAGTATAATAGTTACGTGGTGCTTGATAGCCTGAACGTAAACGGCAGGCTTACCCTGGGCGAAAACATTGCTGACCTGTGTGGCTTAAGCGTGGCTTACGATGGCCTACAGCGTTATTTAGCAGCCAACGGTACCCCAGGGCCAATTGATGGTTACACGCCCGACCAGCGCTTTTTCTTATCATGGGCTACCATTTGGCGGGTTAAATACCGTGATGCTGCCCTGAAAAGCCGTATCACCAATGATTCACACTCGCCTGGCATGTTCCGTGCCAACGGGCCGCTATCTAACTTTCCTAAGTTTTATGAAGCATTTGGTTTGAAAAAAGGCCAGCAGATGGTGCGCAGTGATGAAGAGCGTGCCGTGATTTGGTAAAGTATATTTGGCAAAAGGTTGCTTTTGTGTAAATTAACAGCCTGATTGAGAAATTATAAAGACCAAATGATTTATGGGAAAAGGAGATAAGAAAACCAAGAAAGGAAAGATCATCAAAGGGTCTTTCGGTGTGAGCAGGCCAAAGCGTATCAAAAAAGCTGGTGCACCTGCACCCGCTGCTGAGGCTAAGCCAGAGGCAGAAGCAGAGGCTTAGCGTTTTGCCACACACTATAAAAGTAAAAGCAATGCCCCTGAGTAATCAGGGGCATTTTTTATGCTTTAAGTATGGCTCAGCGTTGCTTTTCTTTCTTACTAAGCGCTGATTGAACATCTACAATTATTTTATGCAGGTAGCGCTCTTGTGCGTGCAGCTCTTTTAACTGGGCTTGCAGCAAAGCCAGGGCTATGGGTAGCCTGGCAGGGTCAAGTGCTGACTCATTGAGTATTGAAAGGGCTATTTGCTTCCAGGTATTGCTTACGCCATTTTGCTGTAGCTCATAGGTAGAGGCCAGCAGGTACATGGTTTCATAATTAAACCGGCTTGAAATACTTGTTTTTTGGGCGGCCTGCCAGGCGGCAGTTTGCAGCCTTGGGGCTTGCAGGCCTTGTTTCATGACCAATGGCATGGCTTCTATCAGGCTTTTGCCGCGCAAGGTTTGCTGCAGGCTATCATTACTTATGTAGGCCGTAAGCTTTTCAGATACTTCGGCGTGGTAGTCCATGACACCCAATAAGCTAAGCCGGTTGTTTTCCAGCTCTTTTTGAATGTTTTCTAAGGCAGCATGTGCCTGTTTATTGAGCTTATAACTGGCCCGCCACTCGTTTACGCCAAGGGCCAGCAAAATACTGAAAACAATCAGCACAGCTTCAATACCAAACCTGGCCACCTCTTGCCTGCTAAACAGGCGTTTTTTATTGTCTGGGTTGCTCATTGGTACAGAATTATGCTGGGGCGCTCATTACCTGGTTCAGTACCTGTTGCACAGGGTAGGCATCAGTAAAAAAGCTGGCCAGCCGTTGTATTACCTCATCAACAGTTACATCAGGGCAAGAGGCCCCGGCAGAAACCATGACCCGTACCGGGCGGTGGCCAGGCAGGTAATGCTGGCTGGTGGTTTCCTGCTTGTTTTGAAAATCATAATGGCTAATTAAATCCTTGCTTAGCAGCTTGTCGGCACCGTTAATAAAGTATGTGGGTAGCTTTTGCTCACACAACTCGGCCAGGTGGGTGGTGTTTGAGCTGTTGTAACCCCCTACCACCAGTGCCACGTCGGCTGGTTGCTCAAGCAGGCCATAAGTGGCGCTTTGGTTGTCATTGGTGGCATAACACAGCGTATCGCGCGTATCAGCAAAATGATCTTTGATGCTTTCCTGCCCGTACCTTTCTGCCATGACGCCCTTAAAATAATCGGCAATGGCCTGTGTTTCGGTAGCCAGCATGGTGGTTTGGTTCACCACACCTACCCGTAGCAGATGGCTGGTGGCATCAAACCCAGCAGAGTAGCGCCCGGCAAATAAGCTATAAAACTCGTCAAGGGGGCGTTGCCCCAGCATGATTTGCCCTAACAGTTTGGCCTCTGCCATATCCTGTATAACAACAGAAGGAGCCCCTGACTGGCTGTGCGAAAAGGTAGCCCGGGTTTCTTCATGTTTAGGCTTGCCATGTATAAGCACCGTATATTCTTTGGTGCCCAGCTTGGCAGCGGTTTTCCATACCTTCTCTACAAAAGGGCAGGTAGTATCGTACTTTTCAGTGCTAATGCCTATGGCCTTGAGCTTGTTTTCAGTTTCAATACTGGTGCCAAAGGCGGGTATCAACACAATATCGTTGGCCGTAATCTCATCCCAGGGTATAAGCTGCTTGCCATATGTGCTCATAATAAAACGCACGCCACGGCTTTGCAGGTCGTCATTAACACGGGGGTTATGAATCATTTCGCTCAGCAAAAAAATGCGCTTACCGGGGTTGGCGGCAATTGTTTTATAGGCAATTTCAACCGCGTTTTCTACACCATAACAAAAGCCAAAATGCCGGGGTATGTAAATATGCACCGGGCCAAAGTCAAGCAGTAAGGGGGTAAAATCTTTTTTGCGCAAGTCTTGCTTGCGGCGCATTTGTTTAATGGGCCCAATGATGGGGCTTTTATAAAATTCAGGAATGTCAAATTGTTTCACAGCGCCAGGTATATGGTAAATGTTAGCTATGCTGTAAGCATTACACCGTGTAAAAGTAAATAGTTTAACTGAATTGAAAATTGAAAAGGTAGAATCAACAATTTGCCTGTTGCGCTGGTAGTTTTAAAATCCTGTCTCATCGTCGTTGGTACAGTCGTCTCATC
>CAZXTW010000598.1:0-4527 GCA_964643525.1 uncultured Roseivirgaceae bacterium | reverse complement strand
GTGTTGCCTTCAATAAACGTCATTTCAAGTTTATACAGGTACACCCCTGCCGGTGCCAGCTGGCCATCAATGTAACCGTCCCAGCCCATATTCTGGTCGTCGCTCACAAACACCAGTTCGCCCCAGCGGCTGTAAATCTCTAACCTGAAGTTAATCACCCCAACAAAGCGGGGCAGGAATATGTCATTGTCTTCATTACCCAGGCCACTGCCACCACCAGGCACATTACCACCTGTGGGGCCACTCAGGCTTGGGGTAAACACCGTGGGCAGGCCAATATCACCACCCAGCTCAACAATCACGGCACGGTCACGGCGTGTGGTATCGTGGCAGCCATTCTCATTAAAGGCAATCAGCTCTACATCATAAATACCCTGCTCAGTATACTGGTGCACCGGCTCAAAATCGTCCGAGGTCACTGTGTCGCCAAAATTCCACAGGTACGAGCCTGCGTTCACGCTAAAGTTGGCAAAGGCCACCCGGTCAGATATTTTGCCGCCCTGCCCGTCAGAGTTCAGGAATACCAGGTTGGGGTTCAGGCTAAAGGCAGCCGTAGCATTGTCAAGCACGGTAATCTCAAACTCGGCTACCTTGGTAGTCACCACGCCCAACTCATTGGTAGCACGCAGGGTAACGGTATAGGTACCTGGGTCATTATAAGTATACACAGGGTTTTCAGCCTGCGAGGTGCCCCTGAAGTCGCCAAAGTCCCAGAAATACGTATCGGGGTCAGCAAACTGGCTCAGGTTGGTAAAGTTCACCCGGTGCGGGGCACAGCCCGTGCTGTCGTCAACGCTAAAGTTCACCACAGGTACGGTAGGCTCAACCACAACGGTCTGTTCAGCAGTTACCTCGCAAGGCCCATTGGTAATGGTTAGCACAATAGTAAATGTGCCGAAAGTATTGTAGGTATAGGTGCCAGGGTCAACCTCAGTGCTGGTAGTGCCATCGCCAAAGTCCCACACATGGTCATACTCATCTTTATTGAGCGAGTTGTTGACTATAGTAATGGTGCTATTGGGCAGTTGCTGGCGCGGTGGCGAAGCCGTAAAGTCCGCCGCCAGCTCTGGGCTAACGGTTATGGTAGTCACTACCGCTTCAGTACAACCAAAGTTATTGGTACCCTCATACACCACATCGTAAATAATCACCTCAGTAGTGGTATTGGGCAGGGTTACATTGGCAAAGAACGAGGTAGCCACCTCGGTGGTATCAGTGGTGTTGCGTGGCACATAATACCAGCGGTGGCTGGTAGCCCCCAGCGTAGTGTTCACAAAGTTCACCTCTAATGGGGCACAGCCGCCCAGCACATCACTGCGCACCGCAGGCACCACCGTGGGGTATACGGTAATGGGCGTGCTGGTAAACTCTTCGCAACCCGAAGCGGTATCTATGGCCGTCAGGATTACATTAAAGCTGCGGCCTGCAGCAAATGAGAGGTTCTCAAAGGTATGCGTAATGCTGTCTTCAGTAGTGGTGGTGTCATTAGGCTGGCCATCGCCCCAGTTCCATACATAAAATACTGATGGGCGCGTGCTAATGAAGTCATTGGTAAAGGTAACCGTATTGGGGTTACAGGCTTCTACCTCGCCCAGGGCACTGAATACCGGTACTATTTGCGGGAACACCGTAATATCAAACGTATCAGCATTGTAGCAGCCGTTAAAGTCAGTAACCTGGTACACTACCTCGTACACCTGTGTGGTGTCAGTAGTATTCTCTAGCGTGTAGGTAGTAAATATGTCATTGTTCAGCCCCAATTGATCATTATTGCCCTTAAGGCGGTAGAACCACGTTTCAGTGCCGAAGCCCGGTATCTGGTTTTGCAGCGTTACGGTTAATGGCGAGCAACCGCTGTTTGCCGTAGAAATGATGTTGGCCACCGGCAGCGGGCTTACGGCCACCGTTACTGGCGAGTTCACAAACAGTGGGTTACAGGCTGGCGTGTTGCTGTCGGTAATGCTTATCAGGTTATACAGGGTGGTAGTGGTCGGGGCCACCTGTATGGTATGGCCGTCATCAATGCCATTCAGGGTAATGTTGGTGCCCCCTTCAGCATACACCACATCAAACGGCCCAACCCCGGTGAGGTTAAACGTAATGAGTGTGCTATCGCCCACACAAATATTGGTGGTGCCTGTAATGGTGCCTGAAGGCAGGGCGTTGCGAATGACTGATACGCTGCCGCTTACCGCGCCGGTACAGCTCGGGAAGTTACTATCAGTCACTGATACCAGGCTGTAGGTTACTGTATCATCAGTAACCCCTAATACCTGGAAGGTAAAGCTGCTGGTGCCCACTGGCGGCAGCGTTAAGGTATCAGTACCATCAGTATACTGCACCGTCCATGGCCCATCACCAGTGAGGTTCAGCATAATTTCAGCCAGCTGGCCGGGGGTATCGCAAAGCACCACATCACTACTTACGATTTCAGCCGTGGGCAGGTCATTCACAGTAACCGTAGCCGTACCAGATATATTGGCCGAAGGAGCCACCACAACGCAGCCGTTTACATCCTGCACAGATTCAATGCTATAGGTAGTGGTGGTGGTAGGTGCCACTGGTATGGGGGTACCACTCACATAACCTGTAATAGTGCCCACCCCATTATCAATGGTAACCGTATAGGGGCCAGGGCTGTTGCTGATGCTTACAAACAGGTTGGCTACTGAGCCGTCATTACAAACGGTGCCACCGCCAGCCAGGCGGGCAATGGGCAGCGGGTTGGCCACTACCGCAGCGTTGTCAGTTAAATTACCTGACGGGGCCAGGATTTGGCAATTGCCCTGCCCGTTGACTGATACCAGGTTGTAGGTAGTTAAGCCCAGGCGCGGCACTACCTGCACGGTGTGGCCGTTGCTGATATCATCTAAGTTAAAGTTGCCAATACCATCTGTATAAGTTACATCAAACGGGCCGGTGCCACGGGTAAAGGTAAAGGTAAGCGTCACGGTATCGCCCTGGCAAATGGTATCGCGGTTGGCGGTAAGTTGTGCCAGCGGTGTTGGGGTAACGGTAACAGTAGTGGTATCAGCCGGGCCATCACAACCGCCTGCCGAAGGGGTAATAATGTAGGTGGCCGTTTGGGCTACGTTGCTGTTGTTAAACAGAGGCTGCACTATGCTGTTAAACGCACCGGAACTATCGGCTGTGGCCCCGGTCAGTACGGTATCGCTCACGCTAACAGTCCACGTAAAGGTGGTGCCAATAACCGGGCTGCTCAGCACAATGGCGGTGCTGGCCTGGTCACAGATGACTGGTGCCTGGTTATCAACGGTTAGCTGCGGTGTAGGCCTTACCGTTACTGAGGTGGTTTGCACCAGCCCATCAGCACAACCATTCAGCCTGGGGGTAATGGTGTAGGTTACCGTGAGCGGTAGCGTACCATTGTTAACTAACGCCCCACCAATAGTAAATGGTGCTGCTAAGCCAGTAGTATCAGCAAAGGCTACGCCACCGGTATTGGTACTGTCGGTGCTGCTTACCGTTACGTCAAACGTGAGGTTGGCCGCATTGGTGGGCATGGTTGGGCTGGTTACCTGTATATCTGGTGCTTCACCATCGCAAATAACAGGGGCCAGGTTAGTCACTACCGCTCTTGGGCGTGGCTCTACCACTACGCGCCGTATAATATTGGCCCCATCAGCACAGCCGTTCAGCACCGGGGTAATGGTATAAGTCACTGTAATGGCGCTATCAGCATTGTTAAACAGGGTGCCCACAATATTAAATGGTGCCCTGCGGTTGCTGGCCGGGATAAAGGCCGTGCCTGCCGTATTGCTCACGTCAGTAGAAGTAACCGTATAGCGGAAGGTGAGCTGGTTGGTATCAAGCGGTACGGTGGGGCTGGCCACCACAATATTGACCGAATCACCATTGCAAACTAGCGGTGTGTTGTTGAACGAGGTACCTACAGGCGTAGGCTGCACCACCACCTCTACGGTATCGGCCGGGCCATCAGCACAACCAATTAGTTGAGGGGTTATGATGTAGAACACACGGAGTGTGTCGTTGCTGCTGTTGGTCAGGGTGCCGTTAATGCCAAACGGTGCGGTCACGCCGGTAAGCTGGGCAAAGGCCGTGCCGCCAACGCTGCCAGGGTCAGTACTGCTTACGGCCACATCAATGCTCAGGTCACCTGCGGTGGCCGGGTTGGTGGGGCTGCTTACCTGTATATCTACATTGTCACCATCGCACACAGTGGGCAGGTTATTGAATACCGTTACCTGCGGGGTAGGCTCTACCACAATGGTTGTGGTTTCTGAGGTACCTGCCACGCAACCATCTAACGTTGGGGTAAAGGTATACGTCAGGGTAATGGCCGCGTTTGAGTTGTTCACAACATCGCCAGTAATTACAAATGGTGGCTTCACATCGGTGCCGCCGGCAAAGGCTGTACCAGCCGTATTCACAGGGTCTGATGAGAACACGGTATAGTCAATGCGCAGCAGGCTGGTGTCAGAAGGTATCGTTGGGCTGCTAATGGCCAGGTTTACATTCTCGCCATCGCAAATTTCTGGTGTATTG
>CAZXTW010000597.1:0-4542 GCA_964643525.1 uncultured Roseivirgaceae bacterium | reverse complement strand
GTGGATATAAGGTTCAGTAAGCTGTGGATAAGTTGTTAATGAATAGGTGTAGGTAAAATGGCCCGACAGGCTTAATTGTGGCAAAAAGGCATAGCTGGCATTCAGTTCCACACCATCTACTTCAGCTTCGCCATCAATATTAACATAACCACCATCAGTAAAGTCAGCGCTAGATACAAAATCTATCCGGTCTTTATCTTTTCTATAAAAGTACACCGCCCCGAAATTAAACTGCCCATTAGAAATCAGCTCAAAGCCCACTTCGGCAGTTTCTGACTCCTGGGGCAGTAAGTCTGGGTTGCCTGCATCAGTAGCCAAAAAGCCAAAGTCGCCGGCATACAACTGGTTTAATGAGGGGGCCAGAAAGGCCGTAGCGTAAGATCCCAGCACCTTCAACTTATTATCGCCTACAGTAATGAGGTAGCTGGGGTTTACGTTCCAAACAAAATTGGCCCCATACTCGCTGTGGCTGTTTAGGCGTGCCCCCAATTGCAGGTTAAAATTGCCATAGTCATGTACCAGCGATATGTAGGGGTCAAACAACGTAAAGCTTTCGGCATCCTCCCCTTCAGGTTCCCAAACCGGGCGCTGAAAGTTCACCCCGCCGATCAACTTAATGTGATCTGTCAGGTGCTGATTCAGCAGCACATCTGCCTGAAAGGTATTGCCATTAAACTCGCTGATGCTTCTGGTCGTGGGGTCAAAAAAACCGGGCGAGTTGAACACCCGCTCGTTAGAGTGGTACGAGAAGTTGCCCTGAAGGCTACCTCCTGACCATTTGTAGGTTGAAGTTAGGGCCAGTTTGAACAAGGTCATGTCTAACTCAGAGTCATCATCTCTAAACGCGCCGCCATCAAAATCGCTGTTTACATCATCATAGGCAGCCATCAGGCCCACAGAGAATTGGTCAGTAAACTGATACCCCAACCTGCCTAAAAAATTCAGGCTTTGAAACCCGTCATCATCAAAGCTATCTGTCTCTAAAGTATCTGCCGCGGCCGAAAACCCATCAGAGGTTTTGTAAGTACCGCTAACCATATAGCTCAACCTATTAGAGGTGCCAGATACATTGGCATTGGTAGTAGAGGTATTAAAGCTGCCAAACTCAGTGCCAATGGTTGTTCTCACGCCATCGGCAGCTGCTTTTTTCAGGGTGATGTTGATTACCGCTGCGGCAGCACCCGTACCATAGAGCGAGCTAAGGCCGCCTTTCAGTACCTCGATAGACTCTACCTGCTCCAGGTCTAACATCCGCAGGTCAAACGTCTGGGCAATGCCAGAGGGGTCGTTAAAGGGAATACCGTCAATCAAAATTAACGTTTGCTCACTTGACGCCCCCCTTACCCTGTAACTGATGTTTGTGCCAGGGGTGGCAAAGTTGCCATCAATCTGCACGCCGGGTATTTCATTCAATAAATCGGTTACATCTTTGCCCCGGTTGGCTTCAATTTGCTTTCGGTCAAGCTTAAAAATGGTTTTACCAGACTTTTCAACAGTGGTTTCGGCCTTATTGCCTGTAATCACCACGTCATCCAGTTGCACAGTTTTAAGGGTGTCTTGTGCAAATGCAATATGCCCTGCCAGGCATAAGAGCGACACCAATAGCGTAACTTTTTTCAAGGTTAAATTAATTAGTTAAAGCACTCATTTAATAAATTAAATGAGCTTCATGGCTTAGTGAAGCATGTTTTGCAGAATACTACTTTGCAAACTTCTCGTAAACTTTCACCCGAAGCTTATTTAAAGGTTTAGACCTGGCAGGTCTCCTGGCTTGTTCAACTTTGGCCTCCTTCCCATCCCGGCAGGCCGGAACAGTGGCGTGTGATTTGGCCAAAGCTTACTGAACTTACAGTTGCGGGGACAGCTCTTGCTTTTACAAGATTCCCTTTTAATTCCAGCCTTAAGGCAAAAGGCATGGAAACCAAATCTGTGACAAATATAGGCTTATCTTTTAACCCAAAAAGCTTATTCAGCATAATTAACATTTGCGCGTAAGTCAATTGGCCCACCCATAAAAGCATCACAGCACCACCTGCCACCAGTGAGAAAGGCAGTTAGCCAAGTAAATCAGCTAAGAAATTATATTTTTGCATGCTTAAACTGACCATTCTATTCGAGGCAGTTTATATGTTGTTGATTAAACAATGGATGAATGAAAACAACATGGATAGGTGTGGTACTGCTGGGCATTTGGCTCACGGCTTGTCATAACCCCCAGCCCCAATCAGAAAAAAGCACTGCCAATGCGGCCGCTACGCCAACCGCAGCGTGGTCGTCATTTCAACCAGAAGTGACTCATGCCAGGCACTTTACTATTACGGTGCATGATCAGTATAAATCTGTGATTGTGAAAAACCCCTGGAGCACAGGCGATACCTTAACATCTTACGTGTTGTACCCCAAAGGCACGGCAGCACCTAATGTGACCTGGGCGGAGTTTACCATTGGGGTACCCATTGATGCAGTGGTGGCCACTTCCAGCCCACATATTGGCTTAATTGGGCTGGTGGGTGAGTTAGATAAAATTACTGGCGTGGCAGATGATAAGTATATATACAACGCAGGCCTGTACGAAAGGGTAACCAAAGGCGAGGTGGCCCAGGTAGGCTCACTGAAAGACAGCAACCTGGAAATTTTGTTGGACCTGCAGCCAGACCTGGTGATGAAAACAGGGTATGATCATGTGCGCAATGAAGATGACCGCCTGATGAAAGCCGGCATACCGGTATCATACAATGTAGAGTGGATGGAGAACAATATGCTGGCCAGGGCAGAGTGGGTGAAGTTTATTGGGGCGTTTTTTAATAAAGACCAGTTGGCCGATTCAATTTTCAGACATATCAAAACCGAGTACCAGCATGCCATTCAGGTTACTGCCAATGTAAACTACAGGCCTGCGATTATGACTGGCAATAACTTTAAGGGTACCTGGTATATGCCAGGTGCTGACAGCTATTTAACCAAGCTGATTCATGACGCTGGCGGCGATTATTATTATAAAAATGAACAGTCTGTAGGCAGCCTGCCGCTTAGTTTTGAGGTGGTGCTTGACCATATGATTGATGCTGATTTTTGGATTGGCGTGAGGGCTGAATCATTGAAAGAGCTTGAAATGACTGATGAGCGCTACACGCTTTTCAAGGCGTTTAAAACCGGTAATGTGTATACTTTTAATAAGCGGATAAGTGAGAACGGCGGCAATGATTATTGGGAAACTGGCATGGCACGCCCAGATATGATTTTGAAAGATGTCATTAAAATCTTTCACCCACAGCTGCTGCCCAACCACCAGCTGTATTATTATAAGCAATTACAATAACTGGTTTTTTGAAGTTGGCTGTAGGCAATCATACAACAAATCATACGGTATTTAAACCCTGGCTGGTGGTGCTCATTGGGCTGGGGCTAGTCATTGGCTTATTCTTATTAGATTTGAGCCTGGGCAGTGTGCAAATTTCAGTGACTGAGCTGCTCAATATTATTGCTGGTAATGCTTCTAAAAAATCGTGGGAGTATATATTCTTTAACTTCAGGCTGCCTAAGGCCATTACGGCCCTGTTAACCGGGGCAGGCATTTCGGTAGCAGGGCTACAGATGCAAACACTTTTTAAAAACCCCCTGGCCGGCCCCTCTGTATTGGGCATTAGCCATGGGGCCAGCCTGGGGGTAGCTGTATTTGTGCTCTCTTCAACCACCATGTTTGGCTTAAACACCAACTTTCAAGAGTCATTGGGCAGCTGGGGGTTGATTCTTTTTGCCGTAAGCGGCTCATTTTTAGTACTTTTAGGGGCGTTATTTGCCTCGGCCCGGCTGTCAGACAGTGTAACGGTTTTAATAGTAGGGCTTATGTTTGGGTTTATCACAGGGGCTATCGTTAACATATTGCAATACTTTAGCGACCCCGAGTTGCTACAAAACTTTCAGGTATGGACGTTCGGCAGCCTTTCTGGCGTAGCCTGGTCACAGCTAAGCGTCATGGCCCCGGTAATTATGTTGATGCTCCTGCTATCTTTGCTGTATTCAAAACAAATGAATGCTTTACTACTTGGCGAAAATTATGCAATTGGTGTGGGTTTAGACGTTGCACGCACACGCATAAAGCTAATCATCATTACCAGCGTCATGGCAGGTACCATTACGGCATTTACCGGCCCCATTGCGTTTATTGGGGTGGCGGTGCCCCATTTGGCGCGTTTGCTGTTTCGTACCTCTAACCACAAAGTGTTACTGCCTGCTACCATGCTGTGCGGCATGATTATTATGCTTATTTGTGACATGGTGTCGCAGCTGCCAGGCTCTCAAAAAACGCTGCCCCTCAACTCAATCACGGCTCTGTTTGGTGCCCCGGTAATACTGGCCATTATTATCAAAACCAAGAAAATGAAAGGGGCATTTTAAATGGAAGGTTTACAAACTATCAATAAAGCGGCTGCTCATTTTACCATACCTGTACTGTATACCAATACATTAACCATTGGCTATAAAACAAAGCACAAAGTACTTGAGCTTGAAAAAAACCTGAATGTAAAAATTCATAATGGC
>CAZXTW010000596.1:0-4542 GCA_964643525.1 uncultured Roseivirgaceae bacterium | reverse complement strand
CCTACGACGTTGTGACTACTGTACCAATGACGTTGTGACTACTGTACCTACGACGATGTGACTACTGTACCAATGACGTTGTGACTACTGTACCTATGGCAATGGTACAGCTGGGTAATGGCCTCTTATGTTACTGGTATCTGGGCCATGTACCACGTTGCCCGGCAGGTACCCTTATTTTTCTGACGATTTTTTTCAGGTGCATTTCAAGAACTGCAAAGCCATCCGTACCATTTAGCCGCATGGCCATTGCCGTGCTTGTGATTTAAAACCTAAACGTTAAGTAAGATGAAGAACAATAAGATGAAACTTAAAAACCTGAAGGTACAGAGCTTTGTAACCAACCTGAATGTAGAAACTACTGAAACTGCCAAAGGTGGTGCCACTGCCACAGTATGCGGTAAGTTTGAGTGCATTACAGTAGTTACGCGCGGTTTATGGACACAGTGCTGCGGCTCGGGCCTTGAGTGTTAAGCCAAACTATTGCAGCGAATATTAGTTCATGTATAACCCTTTATTAAACCAAAAACCATAAGAAAATGAAGAACAAAAAGTTAAACCTGAAGCAAATTACTGTAACCAGCTTTGTAACCCAGCTTGATGCCCCTACTATTGACACCGCCAAGGGTGGTGCTTCTGCCACCGTATGTGGTAAAGTAGCCTGCATTACTGTGGTAACTTTTGGCCTGTGGACGTACTGCTGCGGTAGCGATACTGAAGGCAACGTTTGCTAATTGCCCCAGTTTTGGCATAAGTAATTGTTAATTAGTAGCAGCCGGGTGTGGTTTAGTAACTGCCTTTGTAAAAAATGCATTGCTAACTATACCCGGCTGTGCTTTATATACGTGCCATACGCCCAATTGTGTATATTTGAGCCATGACTATACATAAAGAAGGCCGAACCCTGTTGTTGGTGCTGCTGCCCGTGCTCATAGCCATTAATGCAGCAGTAGTTTACTTTTTACCTGCTCTGGTTTATCTGCATTACTTACTGGGTGCAGTAAGTGTGGTGTTTTACTTTTTGGTGTTGCAGTTTTTCAGGCACCCCAGGGTACATGTAAGTGCTGATGACGGCCTGGTTTATGCCCCTGCCGATGGCAAGGTAGTAGTGATTGAAAAGGCCATGGAGCCAGAGTATTTGAAAGAAGAGCGCATACAGCTCTCTATTTTTATGTCTCCGCTAAATGTACACGTAAACAGAAGCCCCATTGCCGGTAAAGTAGCCTATTACCGTTACCATGCCGGTAAGTACCTGGTGGCCTGGCACCCCAAAAGCAGCACAGAAAATGAGCGCACCTCTATGGTGGTAGAGGGGGCCAACGGCGTGCAGTTAATGGTACGCCAAATAGCCGGGGCAGTGGCACGGCGCATTAAGTTTTATGCCAAAGAAGGCCAGGCCATGGCCCAGGGTGAAGAGTTTGGCTTTATTAAGTTTGGCTCGCGCGTTGACCTCTTTTTGCCCCTTGACGCTGAGATTTTAGTTGATATTGATACTAAAACCAAGGCGGGGCGCACCCCACTTGCCCGTATTTAAGGGCACCTTATACTATGTGATTTGATTAATGGCTTTCAGGGCCTGTTGCAACTGCTGCTGCTGGTTGCCCTGTAACTGCACTACCGGCACCCCTGTGGTAGCCAGCAACTGCTGATACATAGTATAAAGTGTTTGCCGGCTGGCTGCATCAGGGTTTTCACGAAATGGGTCGGGCTGCCAGTGCATGTCCCAATGGGGCAGTAAATACAGCTGTGGCAGGTTGTGCTGTAATAGCTCTGCCACGCCAGTGGGCATTCGGTTGTACTTAAACAAACCCCAGATGGCTATCACGCTCAGGTCAGTATCAGCAATAAGCAGGGGTGGCCTGCTGGCCGCTGCGGCCTGTTGCGCGTTTAACTGCCCCCGGGCAATACTGGGCAGGTCTGCCTCCTGGTAGGGCCTGCCCAACCCTTCAAGAAACTCGCGGGCATACTCATTTACGCAAGGGGCCTGGTAATGCGCTGCCAACGCCTGGGCCAGGGTTGATTTACCGGTTGATTCAACCCCTGTGACTACCACCAGTTTCATGCCTGCACAGGTTGCTGCTGCTGTTGCATAGAGCTGCGCCAGGCCAAATAGCCTGCCACCGCCAAAAAGATGTATACAGCATACAACAACGAGTAAAAGTATAACCCTTTGTAAAAGTAAATGCCTGTGCACAGTACATCAACCACAAACCAGTAATACCAGTTTTCTATTTTTTTGCGTGCTGTAAGCCACATGCCTACCACACTTAATATACTGGTAGTAGCATCCCAATAGGGTACTGAGGCATTGGGGTGGTGGCTAAATAAATAACCAGACGCTACAATGCCTACTACTGAAAGCAGGGCCAGGCGCAGCATCAGGCCATTGCTGCTGGTGGTAATGGGCAGTTTGGCTGTAGCGTTGGCACGCTCATTTTTTTTGCCCTGAAGCCACCAGTACCACCCGTAGGCATTCATGCCAAAGTAGTAGATGTGCAGCACAAAGTCTTGCAGCAGGCCAGACTCCCAAAAGATAACTACCGAAACAACTGTGTAGAGCAGGCCAGCAGGCCAGGTTAATATATTTTCGCGCAGCAACCACCACACTGCTGCCAGGCCTGCCACCAGCCCAATGATTTCGAGAGACTGCATGTCAAGTGCATATTTTAACACCTGCTCAAAAAAACCCTGTACAGACTGCATTAGCGGCTTTGTTTAGCTGTTTTAATTCAATATTGCCCAAATGGTTCGGCGAAGATACGCGCCTTTGCGGCTCTGCCCAAACGATTCATGAATTGCCAATATGGTTCAGGGTAAAATCTAAAAAGCTTCGCAAACAATTCATTGTATTATCTATATCATTCAAATGGCCCTTTAAGGTAACCCACTGCCCAACAAGGCTTTAGCATTTGCGTACATTTGAGCAGTACAATTTCTTATTTGTTTAACCCTTATAAAACTTAGAACTATGAAAAAGTTATCATTGAAAACCCTGAAAGTGAACAGTTTTGTTACCAATCTGGAAGTGCAGGGCAACGCCAACACAGTAAAAGGCGGCCAGGGCGAAGGCTCTAACACCTTTAACCCCTGTATTACGGTTGGGTATGTTGTTTGTGCCAGGCCTACTAAAAATGCCTGCACCTTAGATGTGAATGTTTGCGGTGCTTAATGAAGTAAAAGCATTTCAATGATTACCCGAAGCCCCTGCCAACCGGGGGCTTCCTTTTTACCCTTAACAATGGCCATGCTTATGCCAGCGCAGCACGCTGCAATTACACACACCCTGAAAGCTTTTACAGGCAGCAACCTGCTTATTTAATTCAAGTTTTTGTCTGATTCGTTCATCTTACAGGGCACAGCAGGCCAGCGTTATTTATTCAATATTATTTTAAATACTTTCAAGCCACCAAAACAATAACTTGTTAAACCCTATAAACAGTTAAATAATGAAAAAGTTATCATTGAAAGATCTGAAGGTAAATAGCTTTGTAACCACCTCAGACAACAACCTGAACAAAAACACCATACAAGGTGGTAAGTTCAACACTATTAACACCTGCAGAACTATTGAGTACATTGTTTGCGAGCCCGTTAGCGGTAACGCCTCATGCTGGGGCAACACTTACTGCTTCACTGGCTGCGCAACATGATTTTTATGCCTTAACCTTGAGTTTGTTAAAAATCCCTGTAGGCCTTACAGGGATTTTTTTATTTCAGGGCATTTATGGGATATTGCCTTGCACTTGCGTAATTTTGCCCGGCAAGTAATGAGCGATAACAAATTATTTGCCAACACGTATGGACAGTTCTAAGCTTCTTTTTGAAGCACTTACCTATGATGATGTATTGTTGCTGCCCGGTTATTCTGAGGTATTGCCCCGTGAAACAAACATCAGCACCCACCTGACCAAAAACATTAAGTTAAACGTACCGTTGCTCTCGGCAGCTATGGATACTGTAAGTGAAGCCAACCTGGCCATTGCTATGGCACTGGAGGGCGGCATTGGCATTATTCATAAAAATATGAAAGCCGAAGCCCAGGCCAACCAGGTACGTAAGGTGAAGCGCTCACAAAGCGGGATGATTCTAGACCCGGTAACGCTGCCAATCAGTGCCAAAGTGGGCGATGCACTGGCCATTATGAAAGAGTATAAGATTGGTGGCATACCTGTAACCGATGCCGACAATAACCTGGCAGGCATTGTAACCAACCGTGATTTGCGCTTTCAGAAGCAAATGGATGCCCCAGTGAGCGAAATCATGACCAAAGAAAACCTGATTACAGCCAAAGAGAATATCAAGCTTGAAGATGCTGAAGGCATACTGCAAGAACATAAGATTGAAAAGCTGCCCATTGTTGATACGCAGGGTAAGTTAAAGGGGCTGATTACGTATAAAGACATTCTTAAAAATAAAGACAGGCCCAACGCCTGTAAAGATGAGTTTGGCCGTTTGCGCGTAGGGGCAGCAGTGGGTATTACGCCCGATATGCTGGACAGGATAGCCCTGCTGAAAACTGCCGGGGTAGATATTATTACCATT
>CAZXTW010000595.1:799-4544 GCA_964643525.1 uncultured Roseivirgaceae bacterium | reverse complement strand
AATGCCCAAAACTGTGGCAGTAGCTGATCGTTCAACCGAAACATTGCAACCAACCATAGCCTTTTTTAAGGGCTTATAAATTACAGCCTACCTACGATGCAAACCATACCCTTCCATACCAACAAATACGGCCGCGAGCTGCTGATGGACCTGGGCAAAATAGAAAACGTGCCCCAATACTTTGCGGCCAAAGGGGTGCATACCGTTGATTTTTACGAAATATTCTTCTTAAGAAAAGCCGCTGGCACCCTGCGCCTTGACAACAACACCATACCCCTAAAAAACGGCCTCATCATATACGCCACCCCCTACCAAAGGCGGCTGTGGCAGGTCAATGCCGCCAGCATTGAAGGGTACTACTTAATATTTGCCAACAACTTTCTTGAACTACTCTTTGCTGACCCCCTCTTTGTATTCAGGCTGCAGTTTTTTCACAACTACCAACACCCCCCTTACATTGACGAAAGTCACAGCAGCCAGCTCAAGCACAACCATGCCTTTCAAAACATACTGCATGAACTCAACAACTTACAAGACGATAGTGAAGACTTCATCAGGGCATTTCTGCTGCTTATTCTGGCCGGCCACAACAGGGTATATTGCCGTAAACACGGCCTCAACCCCAACCGCAGCCAAAACCCGGTGGCCTTTCAATTTAAAAAACTCGTTGAGCAATACATCAGAAAAAACGAAAGTGTAGACGGCTTTGCTGCCCGCTTAAAAATGAGCCGCGTCACGCTTAATAAAATCGTCAAGGCCAAATTTGGCCTCTCGCCCATGCAGCTCATCAAAAAACGGCTGTTGGTAGAGGTGCAGCGCGAGTTGCTCTACACCAACAAAACCATTGCCCAAATAGCTTATGAGCTCAACTTTGCTGAGCACTCAAGCCTCACTCGTATGTTTACCAAAGCCATGGGCCAAAGCCCTGGCGAATTCAGGCTGGCTTATCAAACTGCCAAGCAACTTAACAAAGTGTAAAACAACAAATGCGCGCCATAGCTGAACTTTACAGCAACAATCAAGCACACCAAAAAACAGTAAAATGGCAAACAACAGAACAATACCAATTTGGGTTTACATATACGCAGCCATTAGCCTGCTCAGCTCGCTCATTGGCGTTTACGGGGGCTATATTGATGGTACCGGCTTTTACAGTGAATTCAGCCCTGAGCTATGGCAACTGCCAATCGTAAACCACCTGGCGGGCATGTGGGCATCTAAAAACCTGGCCATCATCATTGTTATGGGCCTTGCGTTAATCAACAAAAATGCCCGCTGGCTCATTGCCATCTTCCTGTTTCGTTTCATCAGCGATACCATTGACATCCTGTACCTCAACACCACATTCAGGCTTGATGCCGCAGCTGCCTGGCTACCCAACATCATATCATGGCTCATTCTGGGGCTGCCATCGGCACTGGCTGCATGGCACCTGCACCAGAAACAAGTGGCACAGGCAGCCGCAACACCAAAAACCAGTAACTACCAAAACAAAACATCCTTTACAGTACAAAAGCAAATTTGATTACAACCATAGTAGAGAAATTGTGTACAGTTTGTAACCATTACCACAAAGCGCCAATACCATGTATTTGGCGCTTTGTTTGATTATACTGTAATAGCAAAACCGTTACAGGCATTACGCAGTGCCATTCATAACAAATAAATTCGTAAATTATACAGCCATAACTACTGTACAATTAGCCTGAACGAATAACCAAATCAAACCCCCTTATGCCAAAGCGTTACCTCCTGGCATTGGGCCTGTACGTACTGCTTACAGGCCAGGCCTACAGCCAGCAGCATGTGGTTGACAGCCTCACTGCCCTGTTGCCACAAGCCACCCCTCAACAAAAAGCCAACCTGCAACTTGATATTGCCCTGGCGCTTGAACAATATGCCAATACCACTCAAATCAGACAGTACTGTTACGCCACCCTGCCTGCCATTGATGTAAACCAATACCCTTACATTAAAGCAGAGCTATACTCACTGATTGGCTACACCTACCGGCTTGACAATTTATTTGATAGTGCTGTGGCTTACCACCACCTTGAGCACCTTACCGGCATAAACCACAACCTGCCCATTACTGCAGGCCTGGGCCTGAGCCGCATTTCTGTGGTATATAACGATCAAAAGCAGTTTGACTCTGCCAATGTTTATGCAGACAGGGCCCTGGCCATTTTAGAACCTACCCAGGACTCAATGGCGCTTTCAAGGGTGTACGCCCACAAAGGGTGGATACTGAGGCACCAGAAAGCCTTTGAACAGGCCTGTCAGTACTTTTATAAAGCCCTGGCCATTACCGAAGCCCTGGGGTTGGTGCAGCAAACAGGCAGCCTGCAGCTTGACATGGGTATGACCCACCTTGAATTAAAACAAAACCAGCTGGGGCTTACCTACTGCAAAAAAGGGCTGGCAACCATTAAGCTGGCACCCAGAATGCCCGACCTGGCCGAAGCACAGCAGTTTGTAGGCTATGCCTTCAGGCAGCTTAACCAGCACGACAGTGCCCTGGTATACTTCAAAGAGGCAGCCCGCCTGCACGAGACTTATGAAATGCCCTATGCCATTGATGACTGGGTGAATGCAGGCAATGCCTACCAAAGGCTAAACCAACCAGGCGAAGCCCAACAGGCTTATGAACATGCCATTAAACTGGGCCATTACCACCAGGATACCACCCTTGCTGCCTTGGCATACATACAGTTGGGTATGAGGTATATTAGCCAGGGCTTGTATGCAAAAGGCATTGATTTGCTCAAGCCAAGTGAAAAGCTGCTGCCTAAAACAGACTTTGTAAGCTATGCCTTTTTTTATAACCAACTGGGCCAGGCTTATGAAGCACTAAACCAACCCAAGCTGGCCATTGAGCATTACAAAAAAACCATTAGTGCCAACACACAATATTTAAATAAAAAAGACAGCCTGTACAGCGTGCAAAGCCTGGCCGCAGTAAACAACCTGAAAATACAGTACGAAACTGAAAAGAAAGAGCAGGAAATACTGTACCTCACTGAAAAGCAAAAACTGCATGATGCAGAACTACTGCGCGAGCGCATGCTACTGGCAGGCCTGGCAGTGGTGGCGCTGCTGTTACTCATTATTGGGCTGCTTATTAGCCGCAGCCGGGGCAAGCTCAAACTGGCCAATGCCGCCATTAGCCACCAGAAAGAAGAAATTGAAGCCCAGGCAGAGCACCTGCAGCACACCAACAACCAGCTGGTTGAGTTAGACCAGTACAAAAAACGCCTTACAGGTGTAATTGTGCATGACCTGAAAAACCCCCTGAACCTCATATTTCATAACAGCACCTCTCAACAAATCAAACAGGTAGCGGCCAATATGATGACGCTCGTGCTCAACCTGCTGGATACCCAAAAGCTGGAATCGGCCAACCTGGCTGTAAACCCTGTGGCGCAGCCTGTGGCCGACCTGCTGGCCCAGGCCACAGACCAGGTGCAGTACCTGGCCAGCCAGAAAAACATTAACATACAAGTAAACAATGCAGCCCTATGGGCTAGTGCTGATGCTGGCCTGGTGGTGCGCGTATTGGTTAACCTGCTTACCAACGCCATAAAATACAGCCCCAACAACAGCCAAATCACAATTCAAACACAGCAGCAAACTGATGGGTGGGTGAAAGTAACCGTGGCTGACCAGGGGCCGGGCATTGCGGCCAAAGACCACGAGCGCCTGTTTAAACCCTTTGAACAAACGGCCGATGCACGTAAAACAGGCA
>CAZXTW010000595.1:0-789 GCA_964643525.1 uncultured Roseivirgaceae bacterium | reverse complement strand
CGGGTTGGGCCTGTACTTTTGCAAGCTGGCCATTGAAGCCCACGGCGGGCGTGTTACTGTGCAGTCGCAACCAGGTAAAGGCAGCGTATTTGGCTTTGTGGTGCCTGCCGCCCAGGCGCCAGCCGCAACCCAGCCAACGGCACAAACCCAGCAGCCTGCCTATAATACTGTTGATTTGCAACTACTTACCGCGCCCTACCGCACCCAACTGCAAGCGGTAGCCTTTTACGAATTCAACAAAGTAGCCGCCATTATTGACGAGGTACCCGCCGGTAATGACCAACTTGAGCAGTGGAAAAACCAGGTCATGCAAAGTGTACTCAACAGCAACCAGCAACAATACCAGCAGTTGGTAAGCCAGGAATAAAGCACCTACACATTAAAAGTTAACATGCCTGAAGGCAAGCTGCCGTAAATTCAGCCAACTTACTTGCTTATATCAAGGCTTTTAGGGCTAATAGCCACTAAAGAAAGGCTATTAGTCCGCTAATCCTTCGTTTATGCTTCGATTGATAAAGTATATTTGAGCTCTCCTTTCATATTGCCATATATAAATGCTATAATTGCCTGTGTAAATTGAAAAGTGCATATAATTGGTAATTATATAAGCTTGGTTTTAATGGATATAAGTTATGGCGGTAGTTGTTGACAATATTTATACCAAAGGCATTAGTGGCCGTGTGGGCGATGCCCTCTTATACAAACACTATGGCCACAAAACAGTAGTGACGGCCTTCCCCAGGCTTACCAACATAGCACCAAGTGCCCGGCAGCTGGCGCAGCGTAAAA
>CAZXTW010000594.1:1332-4546 GCA_964643525.1 uncultured Roseivirgaceae bacterium | reverse complement strand
GATGCCGGCAGAGGCATTAGCTTCTGGCAGGCCGCGCAGGCACTGAATGATCCGCAGCTGAACCAAAAAGCCATAGACATTTTAGCGCACAGCGCCACACGCACAAGCCCTGAGTCAAGCCGTGTTTGCGACGCTGGCGTGTGCCATGGGGCCTTTGGCAATGCCCAAATGTTTACCACCATGCAAAGGCGTACCCACCAGCCGGCCTTTGGGCAAACTGCCGGGTTTTGGATGCAGCAAGGCATTGAAATGGCCACACATAAAAACGGTTATGCCGGCTATGCCCAATACCACCCCAAAGACCCGGCACCCTGGCAGCCCGCCATGGGCATACTTGAAGGTATTGCCGGCATTGGGCTTACCATGATTGATTACCTGAGCCACAAGCCAACCGCCTGGGACGAGTGCATTCTGGTAGCTTAGAACATACAACCCCAAATGAAACAAAAAGCCCCTAAAATACCCTATAGCCTTTTTAAGCATTATGTGTTGCGGGCGCCGCTGCTGCCCGTGAGCCAACTGTTTGCCCTTACCGCACAGCCCACCGTTAGCACTGACCAGTTAAAGGCGGTTTGTAGCCACCCTGTGGTAAATGAGGCCCTGTACCTGGCCTCGCACGAGTTGCATGCTGAACTGCAAAAATGGCTGAACGGCCAGCTAACCAACCCTAAGGCGCAGGAAAAGCTCAAGCTATCAGCCTTGAAGTACCTTACCCGCATGAGCAGCCGCTGCACACCCTTTGGGCTGTTTGCCGGCTGCGGGCTGGGCCAGTTTAACGAGGCCACCAGCATAAACATAGCCCCCCCAGAGCAATACCGCAGGCACACCCGCCTTGACATGAACTTTCTGGTGGCCCTGGCCCAGGACCTGGCCCGGCACCAGTTAATCAGGCCACAACTCAAGCACTACCCCAATACCAGCCTGTACAAAGCCGGCAGCCAGGTGCGCTATGTAGAATACACCTATGTAAACAGCACCCGCCAGCACCGCATTGTGGCTGTTGATGACTCGCCCTACCTGCAAACCATTTTGCAGGCTGCCCAACAGGGGGCGCTTTTGGCCTCACTGCCCCCCCTGCTGGTTAGTGATGACATTGGCCTGGCAGAAGCCACCGGCTTTATTGATGAACTGGTAGAAAGCCAGGTGCTTATTAGCGAGCTGGAGCCCTCAGTAAGCGGCCCTGAGTTTATTGAGCAAATGCTGCAAACGCTTGCCCCCTTAAATAATATTGACCATATAGTTGCCACCCTGAAGCAAATACAGGGCAGCCTGGCTGCCATTGATGCGCAAATGGGCAACCAGCCCCAAGCCTACACCCAACTGGCCGAGGCATTGCAGGCACTGGGCACCACGTATAACCCCAAGTTTTTGTTTCAGGCTGATACGGTACTGACCACCCAGCAGAACAGCCTGGACCAGCAGCTGGGCCCATCATTAAAAAAGGCCCTGTTGTTTTTAAACCGCATTACACCCAAACCCAAAAACACCAAGCTTGCGCAGTTTAGGCAAGCCTTTACTGAACGCTATGAAGAGCGGGAGGTGCCCCTGGCCAAAGTACTTGATACTGAAATTGGCATTGGCTATGACCAGGACAAAGCCACTGGCGATGTGAGCCCGCTGGTAGACGACCTGGCGCTGGGCAGCGCCCTGGCTGAAAAAGGGCCGGTGGCGTATGACCTGCCCTGGGCCACCTTTAACGGCCTGCTACTGTCCAGGCTGAACAATGCCCTGGCCAGCCAGGCGTATACCCTGACCCTGACAGATGCAGATGTGGAAGGGCTTGAAGCCCGGTGGGACGATTTGCCCGACACGCTGTCAAGCATGGTAGAGCTGGTGCAGGTAAATGGCCAGCAAATGGTGGTGATGGGCAGCGCCAGCGGCACCAGCGCGGCCAACCTGCTGGGCCGGTTTTGCCATGGCGATGCCGCACTGCAACAGTACACCGAATCAATTACCCAGGCAGAAGCACAAATGAATACTGGCAAGCTCATGGCCGAAATTGTGCACCTGCCCGAAAGCCGGGTGGGCAACATACTGATGCGGCCCGCACTGCGGCCCTACGAAATACCGTACCTGGCGCAATCAACCCTGCCACAAAGCCAGCAGCTGCCGCTAACCGACCTGCTGGTGTCGGTACAGCAGCACCGCAAGGTGGTGCTGCGCAGTGCTGCCCACAATAAAGAGGTGCTGCCCCGCCTGGCTACCGCACATAATTACTCGTTCAATGCCTTGCCGGTATACCATTTTTTGTGTGACATGCAGGCGCAAGACCTCAGGCCGGGGCTGGCCTTTTCATGGGGGGCCCTTGAAAGCGAATACGCTTTTTTACCCAGGGTAGTGTACGAGCAGGTAATACTGGCACCCGCCCAATGGAACGTGAAGGCCGAAGCCCTAAAGCCCCTGCTGGCCAGGCAAGATGCCTCTGAAGCCTTACTGAACGAAGTAAAAGCATGGGCCAGCGCACAAAATATGCCCCAATATGTGGTATTTGTTGAGGGCGATAACAAGCTGGTGGTGAACCTGCACAACGCCACCTCAGTGCAAATGTGGCTCACAGCCGCTAAAAAGAAAGACCGCATTACCCTGCATGAGTTTTTGCATGCTGAGGCCGGGCTGGTAAAACGCACTGACAACCCGCAGGTGCATTATACCAACCAGGTGGTGGTGGCCTTTTACAACCACGAAAAACTGAACAAAGCACAACCTTAATCAAGCCAGGCATGCCACAAACAACACAAAGAGCATTTATTACCGGCGATAGCTGGCTGTATTATAAGCTGTATACCGGTCATAAAACAGCCGACCAGCTGCTAACGGAGGCCATTTTACCCATGGCCCGGCAGTTTGTTGAGGGCCAGCTGGCCAGCAAGTGGTTTTTTATCAGGTATGGCGACCCGCACAACCACCTGCGGCTGCGCTTTTATTGCACCAGGCCCGAAGCCATAGGCACCATTATTACACAGTTACAGCCTGCCCTGGCGCATTATATTGAGCAAGACATGGTGTGGCAGGTACAGCTGGATACCTACACGCGTGAGCTTGAGCGCTACGGCACCAATACCATTGAGCAGGCTGAAACCTGGTTTACGCATGACAGCACCCTGGTGGCCCGGTTTATTGATTTGATTGAGGGGCATGAAGGTGAAGAGCTGCGCTGGCTGTTTGCCCTGCGGTTAATTGAC
This sequence comes from uncultured Roseivirgaceae bacterium, assembly GCA_964643525.1. Taxonomy (GTDB): domain Bacteria; phylum Bacteroidota; class Bacteroidia; order Cytophagales; family Cyclobacteriaceae; genus CAZXTW01. Next base: position 1,364 of record CAZXTW010000594.1, on the reverse strand, counting down.
CATACCCTTAACCTGTTTGCCTACCCTGTACA
>CAZXTW010000594.1:0-1296 GCA_964643525.1 uncultured Roseivirgaceae bacterium | reverse complement strand
GTACATGATAAGCTTACCCTGCTTGAGCAGCTAAAGAACAGCTTTTACCAAGAGTTTGGCATTGAGAAAAGCAGCAAACGGCAGCTTGACCAAAAGTACCGGGCCCACCGCCAAAAGATTGACCAGTTTATGGTGTTTACGGCCCAAAGCATGCCCGATTATGCCCCGCTGCTTGACCTGCTGGCCCAGCACCAGCACCAGGCCCAGGGCACTGCCAATGACATTTTAACTGTGGCTCAAAAGGGCCAGCTACAAATGCCGCTGAACCACCTCATGAGCAGCTTCATCCACATGTCAATGAACCGCCTGTTCAGAGCTAAAAACCGCGTGCATGAGTTGGTTTGTTACGATTACCTGTACCGCTACTACAAATCGGCCATAGCCCGCAGCCAGGGTAAAGGAAAAGGCAAGGGCAAAGAAAAAAGTAAAACCCAGCCTGCTTAAAGTGCCGCCTGGCTGGCACCACCAATGGCCATGCCCTGCTTGTACTGGGTATAGGCTACCACTGCCGCGTTGGGTATGTGCACATCGGCCGGTAAGGTAAGGGTAACGGTGCCGGTGGCCTGCTGTAGGGGTATTGTTTTAAATACCCGCACCACATTATCGTGGTGCAGGGTGCGCCCGCCGTTTTCACCCCGCTGCACATAATTGCTAATGTCACGCTCTACCAGGGCCAGGTGCAGCCATTGGCCCTTAGCTGTAGCACCACTAACGGTGTAGTTGACTGTAACCGATTCGCCAGCCCTTTGAACCGTCATGGCTATGCGCTGGGCAGGCTGCGCGCCCAACGCCTGCTGCACGGCCTGCCGGGCGCGTGCCTCATTGCCCCCTACAAACTCTACCTGCCCATTCACCACCATTTGCGGGGTATAAATAGAGGTGCTGCGCAGGGCCTGCGCGTAGCTGCGTTGCCGCTCGGTATAGGCCTTGCTGCTGTAGGGGTCTTTCCAGCCCAGGCGGTTCCAGTAGTCTACATGAAACGACAGGCCAATCACATTGTCCTGCTCGGCATTGACCAGGCCAGACAGCACCTTATCGGCCCTGGGGCAGCTGCTGCATCCCTGCGACGTAAACAGCTCTACCACCGCCACCGGCTGCTGGGCCATGGCACTAATGGCAGCAAAGCATAATAATGTTAAAACTATTGCTTTCATTAAGGCTACTTGTTTCATTAAACACATAACAAACTGAACACTGGCGGGGAGATGTCCACAGCGGCGTGGCCTAAGCGCTGGCTTGTGGGTGGCGGCTTCGCTGTGGCCCCCTTTTCTTTTGGTTCGTTTTCTTTTGGGGGAG
>CAZXTW010000593.1:0-4553 GCA_964643525.1 uncultured Roseivirgaceae bacterium | reverse complement strand
CTGTGCCCTAAGTTGCCACACATTAGAACATAAGTGATACCCCTTGTGGCCCCTTTGGGCCATCTTTAAAAAAAAGTAAAAGTACCATGAGCTACGCACAACAAACCGGGCCCACCACTGCCACTGCTACCCACCAGCGCGGGGGCCGCCCCCTGCAAAAAAAGGCCAACCGCAGTGGCCTGCCCCACCAGTTAAAGGCGGGCATAGAACACCTTTCTGGCTATGCCATGGACGATGTGCAGGTGCATTACAACAGCCCCAAACCGGCCCAGCTGCAGGCCCATGCCTACGCCCAGGGCACTGACATACACCTGGCCCCCGGCCAGGAGCAGCACCTGCCCCACGAAGCCTGGCACGTGGTGCAGCAAAAGCAGGGCCGTGTAAAACCTAGCCTACAGCTAAAAGGCACTCTCATTAACGACAATACCACCCTTGAACGCGAAGCCGACCAAATGGGAGAGAAAGCCGAGGGCTTAAACAGTGATGTACTAAGTTCTTTACAAGGTTCCTACCGGCAACTAACAAGTAAACAAAGCAATGACACAGTACAACGGGCAAAGAAAAAGAAACGCAATAGAAAGCGTAACTTCAAGAAATCTGAAAAACAAAAAGTAAATATTACGAGAAATAGATTGGTTACACTATTAAAAGAATTTAGAGATAATAGAATAGCTGCGTTTAATGAAGATGAGCAAGAAACTTTTGATTCAATAAATGGCCAAGAATACTCAAAACTCAGCAAAGAGCAAAAGAGAGTGGCCCCCTTCACATTAAAAAATATGGATATAAATTCATTTGTAGATAGCCTCCTAAAAGAAGTTAATGAAGAAAATAAACGTTTTGATCCTTATGGTTACGGACACTTGGCTTCTTTATATTATCGTATCTGGGCTATTCATCAGAAGGAGGATCAAGAGGAGGAGGATCAAAAAAACAAAAGCGAAGAAAAGAATAAAGAAAAGGACTTCCTTGAAGAAAAGCAAAAGCTGGCAGAAAGTTTAGCTAAGGAAGACGATAGATATACAAAAGTTATACCGAAACGCAAAGATAATGAACCACAAGAGGCTGCCGAGGAAGGGCCTATGAAAGAAGGTGAGTTACTTGAGAGGCTGATCGATTTCTACAATAAGAGAATATTTAATACAGCCATTTTAGGTACAGGGGCCAGCGTGGCCTACTATATCAATGCCAACCGGAAATTCCTGAACCCTCCACAAACGGTAATTATAGGCAATGTGCAGCCTTGGGACCCAGAGGGTAAAGATACCAGGGGTATTAACTTTATTAACCACCCAATGTACATGACTTCTCCCGACCGAAGTAAAGCCCATTTAGATGGTGAAGAAGCTGAAGAGTTTAAAGGAAACCCTGAAAAACTGACTAAGCAGATAAACGAAACCTTAAAACAGTTTAAGAACCTTAAGAACGCGGAGATCAATAAAGTAAAGAGAGATGACAGTGTTTATCACATAGAAACAGATGAAGGTACCTACTATGCCAAAAATGTTGTTGTGGGTTTGGGTATTGGCCCTCATAGTTTTAAAAATGATCAAATAGGAAAAAATGAAAAGTCAATTATTAGAGATAATGAAATTATTATTAAAAATGAGGGTGAGGGTGAGCCCAATGTTGATGATTCTTTGAAAGATGAACTCTCTAAAGAAGCAGCTGCAAAACTCTTAAATAAAGCTAAAAATGTAGAAAAAGAAAGGGTAATGGATTTAGATGCCTTTCAAAGAAGGTTGCATAAGGAGGACGGGCTTGAAGGTTCAGAACTTACTATTGGTATAGTTGGGCCTAATGCTGGTGTTGATGCAGCATACACAGCTTCTAAAAGTGGAAAAGTTAACAAAGTAATTTGGGCGGTATCAAGTGGGCCAGCTATTGCAGATGGCATGGCTAATAATATGAAAGATAAGCAAAAGGAAAAAATCACATTACACTTTATGCGTGGGAACGGTTGGACCATTGCAAGGGGAGGTGCTGAAGACGAACTGACTGGAAAAATCAATATGAAGCTATCAGGCCGCGATTGGGAATGGGAAGGACTTAAGGAGGCAACTGAAGAAGAATGGAAAGGGGAAGGGTTTAAAATAGGTGAAGATGGAGGTAATGAAGAAGTAGAAGTAAAAGTAGATTATTTAGTAATTGCCGCAGGGCCCGATGTAACGAAAATTAAAAACATTTTTGATAAAAACGTAGGTGATTTAACAACCGTGCCTGATATATCAGGCTACTTTGGTATGCCAGGTGAAGCGCCTGATGCCGGCACCATATTGGCCAATGAAGATAATAGCCTGAAGGTGATTGGAGGTGCTGCTGCGCGCCTGCAAAAACGTGAAGAGCGCGGCAAATTTGATTCAGTTATCAATACTTTGTTCTCTCCTACAGTAGTAATGAATGACCAGCTTGCTCCAATAAGAAGCCAAATAGAGGCGGATGCCGACTATACACCAGAATACCTAGGCAAAAAAGGTGAGATTAATTCATTAGCTGACAACCAGAATACTTTAAGAAAGTATATTGAATTATTTTACCGAAATATCCCCCCCAAATATGCTGACTGGCTCACCCAACAAATTATCATTGACCGTAATTATAGGGACAAGGAACCTGGTAAGAGAGGGAAGGCTTTTCAAGAAAAATGGTTAGATAAATTGAAGGGAGATAATGAATATTTTAAACAAAATACTGAAGAAGGTGAGTCAAAAATACCCTCAAAGGGTGAAGTAGAGGAAGGAATAAAACTTATTGTTTATAAAACCATTGAAGCATTGGTAAATCCATTTGAAAGAAACAGGAAAGGCGTAGCAGAAACGGCATTTAAGCACATTCATTTTATATTTTGGGTAATTGATTTTAAATATTATGAGGTTGGAATTGACGGGATTGAACGTATAAAAGATGAAGCTGAGAGTAAGCTTAAAAACAAAATAAAAAAACATCAAGACGATGTTGATTCAAAAGAAGATAAATCAGATGAAATATCTAAAAGTTTATCAAGTGGTTTAGAAGAATTAGTCGGAGCTTATGTAGCTTCAATAGAAGCTATGGGGAAGAAAGAAGAAGAGAGAAGAAGGAAAGAACAAGAAGAACAAGAAGAGAGAGAATAAAGGTAAAAGTGCCATGAAGCACAGCTTTTAAGTATTGAAGTTAATCAATGCCTAGCCAATATATTTTTGATTTAAGGTGCAAAAAAATACTATACTGTAACCCCTTGTGCTAATTATTCGCATAGGCTTTCTACTTTCATCCAGTAGAAACATCCCCCTTACCCCCTTCAAAGGGGGAGTATTGACGTAATTGCTCCCCCTTGGAAGGGGGATTGAAGGGGGATGTTATACGTTAAGCTGATCACGGCTAAAATGACTGTGATAGCTCATCGAAAAGTACTGCTCAGCACTTAAATTATCATATATAGAAGTGTATAAAGCTGTTTCATGACCTTTCTAATTAGCACAACGGGTTATACTGTATTAGATAGTATTTAATCTGACACTTAATAAGTGTAATTCAAGTTTGAACTCTTATCGGCAAATATGTTTTAGCTAAAGGCAAAGAAGCAATTTATGAAATTATAAAATTAGAGTACATCAAACATAGCGAAGATGCGCTGGCGGTATTGTTTGCTGGTGGGTACCTGGTGGTGGCCCACCAGCAGCATGTTGCCCTCAAAGCCGGTAATGGCTGTGGTGTTGACGGCATAGCTGCGATGCACCCGCATAAAGGGGTAGGCGCTGAGGCGCTGCTCTACCTGTTTTAACAGCCTTGAGTACAAGTACTGGTTGGCCCTGGTGTAAATCAAAGTGTAGTTTTGGTAGGCCTGTAGCAGCACAATGTCGTGCACAGGCACCCGCTCATACCGTTGCTCATTTTTTAAAAACAGCCCCTGCAGCACAGGGGCAGCACTGCCCTGTTGGGGGGTGGCGGGTTGGTGGTGGTGCACGGGCGCTTGGTTGGCCGGTAAGCTGGTGGTGGTAACAGATTTCATTGTGGTTGTGTTAGGCGGCCTGATTATTTACAGTTTTCAGGCTTGCGTGTTGTGATTGAACGGTAATGCAATTGCCCCGGCAAGCTACACCAGTGCTGCCCTGACAAACACGGCAATTAACCTGACAAACGCATAAGGTATTGATTATTAGTAGTGTATACGGCTAAAAAAGTGCTGCATGTGCTAAGTGGGGTTAAGGTACTGTTTGGGGCGCTTGCCAAAGCGTTGGGCGTAGCGTTTTGAAAAGTACTCTGGCGTTTGGTAGCCTACGGCGTAGGCCACCTCGCTTACGGTAGGGTAGGCCCGGCCCTGAAGCAGTACCCTGGCTTTTTGCAGTTTTACTTCTCTAATGTACTGAACTGGTGTAAGGCCAGTGAGTGATTTAAGCCTGCGCAGCAGCTGGCTTTTGCTGATGGCCAGCTGATAGGCCCAGCTGGCCACAGTAAACTGGGTGTTGCCCACCTCGCGCTGCACAATGGCATTGGCCTGTGCCAGCCAGGCGGCATCCCAGGCGGTGGGGGTGGCCCCTGGCCCCTGGCCTGGTGGGAGCGTTGGGGCTGAG
>CAZXTW010000592.1:0-4557 GCA_964643525.1 uncultured Roseivirgaceae bacterium | reverse complement strand
CCAGCAGCAGAGTCTGGCGCCTGCGTGTGCAGGGCACTGCACAACCGCCTTAGCACCAGTACGCGGGTGCTATCAGTCAATTCTGTATCTAACTGTTTAAGCAGTGCATCCACTCTGTTGCTGGCAACAGCCATGGTTGCAGCAAAAAATAACAACAGGCACCAAAGCAGGCATTGCTTTGTGTTCACTACTACGTGGTTCATAAGTCAGGTCTGGCGGTAAGTAACCCTTGGTGCTCCAAAAGTCACAATAAATGTAGAGATTAATCAACTCATCTCAAAAAAGCTACAATGATATTATCAGGCCTGCGGCCAGGTAATAAAACAGTTGGTAGGCGCCTTGTGGGCCTGGTGGCAACTGCCAAAGCCAGGCAGTAACCAGGCAAACTGTCGCCGGGCAGCCATTCAGGCCTCATTGCCCCTCGCAATAGTACACTACTACATGAAAAACACTATTTTGCATCAGTAACTTAACCCAGGCTTTAAACTCAGTACAGTTGTGCCATTGCACAAGCCGAGTTAAAATATGACGTACAACAACCAGGGGTAAGTAGTACCTTAATCGGCCAAACGTGTTCTCTCTTATGCGCATAACCAAACCAATAACCCTGTTCATCACTTATTGCTGTTTATTATTGATTCCTATGGTTCACTATGGGCAGGGTGACCACCACCAGATGATGATGGCCGACGACCTGATTATTGACCAGCAGCATTTACAGAACACCATTAAGCTCAACGGCATCTGGAAGTTTTACTGGGGCAAGCTGTATACTCCGGCACAGCTGGCGCAAGGCGTTAACGACCCCGGCCTTGATGTTGAAGTACCCAACAGCTGGACCAACTACAAAATGAAAAACGGCAAGTATTGCCCTGATTACGGGGTGGCCACCTACCGCCTGTTGGTTAAGCTGCCGCAAAAAGCAATGAACATGGGCCTGTTGGTGCCCAAAATATGGTCTGCACAACGCGTATATGTAAACGGCCAGTTAATAAGCAGCAGGGGGGTACTAGACCAGGCCCAGTACCAGAACTTAATTGTTGAAGAGCTGGTGATGCTGCCCGATGCAGAGCAGCTTGATATTGTCTTGCACGTATCTAACTATTCTCTATTTGTGGGGGGCATTGTTGAGCCATTCCTCATTGGTAATTATGACTCGGTACTAAAAATGAAAGACCGCCGGGGCAGCCTGAACCTGTTATGGATTGGGGCCATATTAATTATGGGCGTTTACCACCTCATCCTGTTTATATTCCGCAAAACAGACAAATCAGCCCTGTACTTTGGCATTGTATGTTTCCTCATCGTCATTAAGCAAATAGTCTTTGGTAGCCATTACCTGTACGACTACCTGAAGCTATACAGCGGCATTTTATCGTTCGAGTGGCAAAGCAGGCTCTACTTTTCAAGCAACTACCTGCTGCCTGCCATTGGCATGTTGTATGTGGGCGTGCTGTATCCTGGCGAGGTAGGCATTAAACTGCTCAAAAAAGTCGCGCTAAGCCGCGTGGCCCGCATAGTGGTTATGATTACACTGGTGTATTGTGTCTTTTTACTGTTGGCCCCCATGCGGGTATACCTGCCCACCCTTAACCCCTTTCAGGCCATTAACATTGTGGCCATGCTGTACATACTCTACATCATTACCATGGCCACCATCAGGCGCCGTGAGCAGGCCTGGGTACAGGCGTTGGGCATTGCTGTGATGGTGTTTGCTGCATTAAATGATTTTTTACATGCCTTTGGCATTATGCTCACCCCCAACCCTGAATTTGTGCCCGTAGCCTTTGGGGCCCTGCTTAGCCTGCAGTTCGTAATATTGGCCCGCCGGTTTTCTAATGCCTTTACGGGCCTTGAAAAACTATCGGCCCAGCTGGAAGAAAAAGTCATTGAGCGCACCAAAGAGGTAACCACCCAGAAAGAAGAAATAGAAAAGCAAAACAACAATATTAAAAGCAGCATTAACTACGCCCACCGCATACAAAAAGCCATACTGCCGCCAAATGAGTTTATTAAAGAGGTACTGCCAGAGTCATTCATAGTATACAAACCACGCGATATTGTTAGTGGTGACTTTTACTTTCTGGAAGAAATTAAAACCAAAAACCACCACCTGAAAATAATTGCTGCGGTTGATTGCACCGGCCATGGCGTACCAGGCGCCTTGATGAGCATGATTGGCGATACGCTGCTGCGCAAGATTATTAGCGACAAACGCATTTTTGAACCAGATAAAATATTGAATGAGCTCAACCTGGGCATTCGTGAAGCCCTGAAGCAGGATATTACCGAAAACCGAGACGGCATGGACCTGGCCCTGTGTGTAATTGATTGCCGCGAAAACATAGTGCACTATGCGGGTGCTTCAAACCCACTGGTATATGTAAAAAATGGTGAGATGGAAGTAATCAAAGCCGATAAAAAGCATATTGGCGGCCTGCAAAAAGGCATTAACAAAAGCTTTACGCGGCACAGCGTTATTTTTGACAGCCCCATGACCTTTTACATTTATACAGATGGCTTTCAAGACCAGTTTGGCGGGCCCGACGGGCAAAAGTACATGGCCAAACGCCTGCGCCGCCTCTTGCACGAGCACAGTCACCTTAGCCTGGGCCAACAGGGGGTTGAGCTTGAAAATACCCTTGAACGTTGGATGGGCGAAACACACCCCCAGATAGACGATGTACTGGTCATAGGCTTCAGGGTAGCCCCGGGCATGGCTTAGCCGCCCAGCCGGGCAAGGGCCTTTAATACCTTGCGCCCACGTGACTGAAACCCCGCCGTGCCGTAGGGCAGGTGGTCTTCAATAATCAACTGCAACTCTTCGCGTAACTCGGGCAGTTGCTGGCAAATATGCAGCAGCACCGTCATGCTAAACACGCGGGGGGCCACAGCCTCGCTGGCATTGCTTAACGTATTAAAGCATAGTTCTGCCACAATCCCCAGCAGGTGTTCTGGCAACTCAACAAACTGCAGCAGCCTGATTACATTGCGTTTCACGGCCACATGCTGCTGGGGGTCGGCTGCCTTTTGCACCAGCGTTTCAAGGTGGGGCAATACCAGGGCTGTGTGCTTTTCGGCAATCACAGATAAGGGCCACGCACAGCTTTGCGTAACCCGCCAGGGCCCGGCTACAAACAACTCCACCAATTGCTCCATCCGCTCTTCATCAAACCCCACCCAGTCAACTACCTGTTGCGTTTTGACCTTGTTCATGCCGCCCTGTACAAAGGGCGCTAAATCTTGTATGGCTTCCATTACACTTTTTACAATTACTGTAGCGTAAAATTATGTAGTCAATATTGGGGCATCATACACGGTTTTCCAATGGTTTATTGTATTTTTTGGGCCTTTATTGAAATACCCTATGGCAGCACCAGCACAACACACAGTTACCTTTGGCCGTAAATTCACTACTGTACATACTGAAGGCACCCTGGCCCACCACTGGGCGGCCACACACGAGGCCGTGCAACAGGTAACCTTTAACCTGCAGCATACTGAGTGGGTAGCTGCCGAGCAAATTACTCTGCTGTTTGCCTGGGTGCGGCACCTGCACCACCAGCAGCCCAACCGACGCATTGAGCTGCTGCTGCCACAGCCGGGCATGCTACCTACTGATGGTAAATACATACTAGAAGAGCGCTACCGCCGCCGTGCCTATGCCAAAAACAACAATACCCAAACCGATGCTGAAATTGGCGAATACATACGCAAACGTCGGCGAGACTGTGCCAAAAACCTGCTATCAAAATGGCAGGTACTGCAGCTGGCCCAGCTCAATGGGGTAACTGTTACCGGCGATACCAGCCTCAATACCGATTACCGCATCAACATGGCAGAAAACTACCACCGGGTTATAGGCTTTCACGCCCTGAAGGTTAGCGACCGGCTGCTTGATTATGACACCTTTGAGCAGATTGCCCGTGAGCGCATGCTGCCGGTATTTGAGGGGCTGGGCCAGGATGTAACCAACCTGCTGGCCCATTACACCACCAACACCCCGTTTGATAATAAAAGCCTGAGCCACATCATTACCTACGAGCTGTTTGCCAATGCCATGCACCATGCCTTTTACCAGGGCAGCAGCACTGCCATGCCAGAATGTTACCTTACCGTATCACTTAAAAATAAGTTTAACCCGGCAGCTGTTAAACTTAAAATTGAGCAGGACCAGGAAGAGACGCAAGACTACAGCAAGGGCATTATTGAAGACAGCTACACCCAGTATTTGGTTAAGTGGCGGGTAGAAAATATACTGCCCCTGGGCTACCAGGAAGAGTACCCTGACGAGCTGCAGGCGTATTTTCAGCATGCCCCGTTAAAAGGTGGCAAAGAGGCACCCCCGGCCTACCGCAATGACAGCTACCTTGAATTTACCTTTTTAGACTTTGGCCAGGGCATTGCCCGTACCCTGCAAAACCAGTACCAGCAGCAAATAGCCCGGTATGAGCACCTTGACCAGGCCGATATACCTGAAAGCGCCAGGCTGCTGCGCAGGCAGTTGAGCGATAGCTTTTGGCTCAATGACCATAACCTTGACACGCGCATACTTGA
>CAZXTW010000591.1:0-4568 GCA_964643525.1 uncultured Roseivirgaceae bacterium | reverse complement strand
GCGGCTGTCCGGGACATAAACCTCGCGCATCCAGCGGAAAAGGGTCGTAAATCCAGGGCATAATTACCGTATGTCCAGCAGAAAAGGGTCGCGCATCCAGGGGATCAATACCGCGCCTTTGGTTGAAGCAGGCGGTTGCTTTTTTCGCTATGGGGTGGTTCGGCAAGCTCGCCATACCCTGCCTATTTAGCGGCTTACAACGGCTATTATGGCCAAAACGGAAGGTGGTGCCTATTGATGATGCTTACTCAATTAATTGATTTGTTAAGATTGTATTCATCATGTCAAAGAACGGTGGGGTGCCGGGTGGTGGCCAGGTACTGCCTGCCAAGCCGTACCTATGGCATAGGTACAGTAGTACCAAAGGCAATCACCCCACTTACCAACGGCATTGGTACAGTAATACCAACGACGATGAGGCTACTGTACTATTGTCGTTAGGACTACTGTACCATTAACAATGGTACAGGTTTAACCCAGGCGTTATTGGCCATTGGTATCGGCACTGGCCTGGTTGAGCAGCTGCAGGTTGTGCTGCGGAATGCGCTGCACCTTGCCAAAGCCAATGGTAGTGCCGGTGCCCAGCCCAATTTCAGTAGGCAGGTTGAGGTTGGTGTGGAAGGTAATATCCAGCGCCAGGCGCTTTACGCCATAGCAATCGCAGTAGCCCATATAGTCAATGGCGCTTACGTACAGCTGCAGGCCCTCCCGGTTAATGGTTACACCCAGCGTTTCGGCCAGGTGGAAGAGGTGGCCCCAGATGATGCGGTCAAGGATAACGGCTTTGTCTTGCAACCGGTGGGTATGCTGCCAGCGGCCGTAGTTGAGCTTGTTAAAGGGCAGCCATTTGTTGATGCGGTAGCACTGCAGGCCGGGGTTGAGGGCAGGCTTCCACTGCACATGGCGGTGGTAGCGGATGCCCAGGGGTACGGTTTCGCCCCCAACAGTAATGCTTTCGCCAGCCATAGAGAGCCACAGCTGCACGGCCTGGGCACCGGGGCCTATGCCCATAATGCCCGCCTTGCGGTGGCGCAGGTTGTACTGCACCAGGGGGTAGTGGTAGTAGTTTTCGGCCTCAGGCGCTTCGGCAGTAGCTACATCGTCTGCTGCGCCAACGGCCACGGCCTCTTTGTGGTTGTGGAATATTTCGGTATTGATGCCGGCCGCTTCAAACACGGGCTTGTGCTGCAGCACGTTTTCAATTACCGCCCCCCTGAACTGGCGCATGCCGCCAGGCCGCACGGGCAGCTCAAAGGTAATATGTGTTATGGGTATGGCTTTCATGGTTCTATTTTGTTGAAAGTAATTCGTCTACCTCCTTGGCTAAGTCTACGAGGTAGTCTTCTATTTCTTGATCAGATATTTGAGAAAAAGGTTTGTCTGGCGGGTTAAGCGAAGTGATACTTTTAATTGCTAAATGGCTAGGGTACTGGCTCGATAAATATACTCGTTCTAAAATAACAGGGAGGACTGTTATTTTTTTAGCATTATATGCCTCAATAAATGGCTTCAGCTCATATTCTTCAATAAACTCTGATGAAAGGAAATAGTCACTCACTAAAATGATTGCCACTTTGGCTTCTTTAACTGCTTTATCTAAATCCTTCTTCCAATTTTGGCCAGCTTTTGAGTCTCGGTCCAAATAAATTTCTTCAAGTAAACCAGCGTTCTTGATCGGCTGCAATTTTTTCTTCACAAGGTCACACCAGTATATGTCTTTACGACTATAACTAATAAACACCTTCTTCCTCTTACTTCTATGTCTATCTTTAGCCATTCCTACATCTTCAGGACTATCCTCTTCAAATGTATACCCTAATTCAGCAAGTTTTTCGTCAGGGTCAAGGCTTACCTTATACTTACCTAAAACTAAATTCTCGCCCATTTTGCACAGGCCCTGTAATGCTCTAATTGGCTCAAAATGCCATAGCGTAGTGCCGTCAGCATCATTTTCTATGCTAAACCCGGCAGAATCATCATACCTCAAGGAGCCTCTGAGCTCTGTAAGAAAACGATTAATAGTATTACGAGCGTGAATGAATAAGCTTTTCTCTTCAGTATTGTCTGACCTCAACTCAAAGCTTTGTTGATCTGGCTGAATGACAAAGAGTAAATCATCTCCGCTGTACTTTTTCTCTGCATAAAAGCCCAACCGCCACCAATTGATAAAATCTGTCGAATCTTGATCAAACTCATATCTATCTATAGACTGATTACCTTGAGCACCAAAATCAAGGTTTTCATCCTTACCGTGTTGCATTAGTGCCTTAACTACCTCACAATAAACAGCATATAAAATTGAGGTGGGTAAATTTTTAAATTGATATCGAACCCTTATAGGGTGCTCTGGTAATTCTGTAGGCTGACTTTCTGAAAGTAAATAAGGAAAACAATATTCATTATCATTCATAGAGAAACAAGCCCCCATTTCATTCATTTTGTTAAGAAATAGATCGAGTGTTTCATGATTGATATTGTAATCATTTAGTATATCTGTCAAATGATCGGTTTTTGTCAAACCCGATTCATCGGTTAAACCAATTTCTAAATTTCCCTTTCCTTTATATGCTGCATCGATTATAACTAAGGCAACATCAATAAATTTTGGGTAAGTTGAAAGACAGTCTGCGCTATTTATACTTGAGTAATAAGGAACCACCAGACCTGTATCTTGAAAATGGTTTAAAATCAATTTTTCAGAAGCAGAATCAACAGAACAAACCGTTTTACATTGCTCTATTTCTTCAGCGTTGATTAATGCAGATGTTTTTTCTAAAACTGTTAATAACTGACCTTTAAAGCATATCCAATTTTTAGGCAGCAACATTTCAACCGAGCGAAACCTCTTAAAATGACTTAACAAGTTATTGCCAAACTCTTTTACTGATTGACTATTTTCAGAGTTCAGCTTATGTATACCAATTAAAGATGGAAATCGGGCACTTAAATTTGACTCATCAATGTGGGTATTTGATGAATCAGCAGTTTGGTCAATAATAAGTAGGCTCTTTATTTCCGTACTGATTGACTCTACTTCTTTTAACCAATAGGGTATTAAGGGTAATTGATCATTATTAACAGTAATTAAACAAAAAGTGTACTTTGGGAAAAAAAATTGATAGATATGCCGGTTTATCCCCTCATTATCAAAGTCCCATAGCTTGATATTAATATCAGATTTATAATAGTTTAAACACCTTAAAACAGTATACGCTGAATTATTATTATTGTTGGATGACTCTGACTCATCTTTAATGGCATCTTTTACTTTGGATTTGCTCTTTTCGCTTTGGCCTATTAACAAAAGGTTTATTTCATTAAGTGATGATAGAGTATTGTTATCAGTTGTAATATTATTGTAAACATCCTTCATTAAAGCACGCAGTGCTTCATGGTCTTGCTTAATAAATTCAATAGGCGGTATAGATATGGGATTGTACTCAACATTTATTATGAAATTATGACCAAAGCCTAGAGTAATTTTTCGATTATCTAGCAGCGGGCTAAGTATTGAAATATTTTTGATTTGATTACCAGCCAAATTCATACTTTTTATATAATTCCCCGTTTTTACTTTGATCCAACCAGAAAACTCACCTAATGACTCCAACCGGTTAAAGCTTAAATCCAATACTTCCAGAAACTTCATGTTTTCTAAACAACCTACTTTTTCCAGTTTATTTGAACTAAGCTTTAGCTCTCTTAACTGCTTTAAGTTGCTTAAAGCAGATGTATCTGTTAAATCATTTTGATTAAGATGAAGAGACTTAAGGTTTGTTAAATGGCTTATGGGAGATAAATCTCTTACATTAGTTTTATCAATCTTGAGGCTTAACAGTTTTTTAAATGATGCTATAACTGCAATGTCACTCAAATATTTATTATTACTAAGGTCCAAGTCTTGAACTTGAACCGAGCTCTGGATAGAGTCAATTTGAGTAATTTGGTTGTGACTTGCATCTAATATTTCTAAACTACTTTGTCCCTTCAAGAAGCTAATTTGTTCGAATTGATTATGACTAATGTCTAAATATGTGAGACTAAGCGGTAGTGTAAACTCTAGTGTTTTAATTTTATTATAGGCTATATTTAAAAACTCTAGATTAGTACAAGCTGAAAGTGCATTGGGAACAGCATCTAAACTGAGACCATATAAACTAAGCCCAACTAAAACTCCTCGTGAATTAACCACATATCCTAGTTTATTTTTTATTCTGGATGTCTTACGTTCCAAGTTAATCAAGGTATCAACTTGACTTTCAAGCTGCTGAATTAGCCAAGGCTTATCATTCATATCTGAACTGCTCATAATTGTGACTATTCAAAAAAGTTATATATTTCTACTTTTAACCTTAAATACCTTTTTGAGCAACATAGTAAGGTTGTGTACAACCGTGCTATCACTATTGGCAATGGAAAGGTTGGGAAAATCTTTCTTTCTAGTAAAAATATCATCATACAAGAACAGCAAATATTGATCACCGGGTACTTGCCTGAAAAAGCTTTCGATTTGCGTTAGTGGGTAGTCGGAATTTCCCAAAATAGTATTTACTATTATCACAGCGTTA
>CAZXTW010000590.1:0-4569 GCA_964643525.1 uncultured Roseivirgaceae bacterium | reverse complement strand
ACCTTCTGCCAGCAGGCCCTCGTAAGCGTTGGTTACGGCATGGTGCAGGTAACCGCTTTTGATAAAGCGGTTGTTTACAAAAAAGTACTGCTCGCCCCTGGTTTTTTTAGCAAACTCAGGTTTGCCTACATAGCCCTGTATCTGCACATGGTCGGTATGCTCTTCGCAGGCCACCAACTGTTCTTTATAATGGTTGCCAAATAAATTAACAATGCGCTTGCTTAGCTTTGAGGCGGGCAGCTTAAACTGCTCGGCATCATTATGGTACAGGTTAAAGGCTATTTCGGGGTTGGCCAGGGCTATGCGGTAAAACTCGTCCAGGATGTGGCGCATTTCTACCGGGTTTGACTTTAAGAAGTTGCGCCGGGCCGGCACATTAAAAAACAGGTTTTTTACTGCTATTGAAGTGCCTGGCGGGGTGGCTGTTGCCTCCTGGCGTTTTACTGCCGAGCCTTCATTGACCAGTACAATGCCCACATCCTGGTTGTGCTGGCGTGTTTTCATTTCTACCTGGGCCACTGCTGCAATAGAGGCCAGCGCCTCGCCCCTGAAGCCCAGCGTACGCAGGGCAAACAAGTCATTGGCAGCGCTAATTTTTGAGGTGGCATGCCGCTCAAAGCTCATGCGGGCATCGGTTTCGCTCATGCCAATGCCATTATCAACCACCTGTATCAGTACTTTACCTGCCTCTTTGATAATAACAGTTACCTCGGTGCTTTGGGCATCAATACTGTTTTCTACCAACTCTTTTACTACAGAGGCAGGGCGTTGCACCACCTCGCCGGCAGCTATCTGGTTGGCAATGGCATCAGGAAGCAAGCGGATGACATCGGTCATATCACTCAGAGCAGTCGTTTAAAACGGATGAACAGGTAGACGGGAATGAATGCCAGAAAGCCCCAAAATACCTGGGGCCCATAATAATAGTAGCCAACAACCGTTGCGATAAAGAAGAAGAAGATGCCCGCCTGCAAAAATGAAGCGCGGAAATCTTCTTTGCGATGGCGCTCAATAGGTTGCTCAAAGCGGATGCGCCGCCCAGGCGTTTGGGCACGTTCCTGCTCTACTTCAAGCCTGATGCGCTCGGTGCGCTGCTCTATCTCCTCCTTCACGGGATCATAATACCGGGGCTCAACATTGAACCGCTTATGCTTCGGTACCTTTATAAAAGAAGGAAATTTCATCATTGGCTGGCATTGGTATAATGCAAATTTATATTTTTATTTGTTTAAATCATAAAGTAGCACATGGGCACATCGGCATTAATACCTACCTGTATTCGTACATGCATTCAACGGGTTGCCTTGGTTTTATTGACTTCATGGTATAGCTTAACGGGCTGGGCATTTGGCCCTGCCACAGCTCCCCATATGGCCTATGACAGCCTGCAGGCGCAACACTGGGTTGACAGCGTTTTTGCCACCCTTACTGAAGAGCAAAAGCTGGGGCAACTCATGATGGTATCTGCCTGGAGCAACCGCGATGAAGCCCACCACCGCCATATAGAGCAACTAATTACCAAGTACCATATAGGGGGCCTTATATTTTTTCAGGGTGGCCCCATGCGGCAGGCCCGGCTAACCAACCGCTACCAGGCACAGGCAAAAATACCCCTGCTTATTGCCATGGATTTAGAGTGGGGCCTGGGCATGCGCCTTGATAGCACAATCAATTTTCCGCGGCAAATGGCGCTGGGGGCCATCAAAGACAATACTTATATTTATGAAATGGCTGCTGAAATTGCCAGGCAATGCCATGCCCTGGGCGTACATATTAATTTTGCCCCTGTGGTTGATGTCAATACCAACCCTGAAAACCCTGTGATTGGCAACCGCTCATTTGGTGAAAACAAGTTTAAAGTAGCCGAAAAGGGCCTGGCTTATATGCGTGGCCTGCAAGAGCATGGCATTATGGCCACGGCCAAGCACTTTCCGGGCCATGGTGATACTGATACTGACTCGCACCTGACCCTGCCCGTAATTAACCATGATACGGCCCGCATGAACAGTGAAGAGCTGTACCCCTTCAGGGTGCTGTTTAGCCAGGGGGTGCAAAGCACCATGGTGGCCCATATGAGCATACCCGTGTATGACAGCACGCCGGGCCAGGCCAGCACCCTGTCAGAGCCAATTGTAACAGGCCTGTTGCGGCAAAAGCTGGGCTATGACGGGCTGGTATTTACTGATGCCCTGAATATGAAAGGCGTCAGTGCCTTTTACAAGTCTGGCGAAATGTGCGTGCTGGCCCTCAAGGCGGGTAATGACGTACTGCTTTACCCCGAAAGTGTGCCTGCCGCCGTGCGTAAAATTAAACGCGCCCTGAAGCGGGGTGTGCTGAAAAAAGCAGCCATTGATAAAAAGGTGCGCAAAATACTGCATGCCAAGTACCGGGCCGGCCTGCATCAGTACCAACGCATTAATACTGATAACCTGCTGCTGCGCCTGAATAACCCCGAAGCCAAACTGCTGCGCCGCCAGCTGCACCGGCAGGCCCTGACGCTGGTGCGCAACCAGGGGCAGGCCATTCCCTACCAGCACCTTGATACTACCCACTTTGCCAGCCTTAGCATTAATGCGCATGCCACCACGCAGTTTCAGCAGGTGCTGGGCCGTTATGCGCCCTTTGCGCACCACCAGATAGCCCCCACTACTTTTGATGCCGACGGCAACCCCATACAAGGCTTTAGCAATTACGACAGCCTGCTGAATAAGCTAAAGGTATATGAGCGTGTGGTAGTGGGCATACACGGCATTAGCAGCCGCCCGGCCAATAATTTTGGTTTGCGTGATGAGCAGCTGCAGCTTATCAAGGCCCTGGCCCAACATACAGAGGTGGCCGTGGTGGTGTTTGGCAATGCCTATGCCTTGCGCAATTTTAGTACGGTGCCCGTGTTATTGTGCGCCTACCATGACAATGATGATACCCAGCAGCTGGCCCCTCAAATTTTGTTTGGGGCACTGGCCGCGCAGGGGGTGCTGCCTGTTAGTGCCAGCCCCGAGCTGCCTGAGGGCACCACCCTTACCAACCAAACGCTGGGGCGCCTGCGGTACAGCCTGCCCGAAGAGGCCGGCATTGACAGCCGCACGCTGCGCCACATTGAGCGCATAGCCCAGGAGGCCATTCGCGAGCAGGCCACCCCTGGCTGCCAGGTGCTGGTGGCCAAGCAGGGCCAGGTGGTTTATTATAAAGGCTTTGGCCACCTGAGCTACGACAGCCTGCAGCCTGTCACTACAGAAACGGTGTACGATCTGGCCTCTATTACCAAGGTAGCGGCCACCTTGCAGGCCACTATGTTTTTGGCCGGGCGCGGCATGCTTGACGTGGGCAAACGCGCCAGCTACTACCTGCCCTCAATGGTAGGCACCAATAAAGAACAACTGGTGGTGCGCGATGTGCTGGGCCACCAGGCAGGCCTCATTCCTTTTATTCCGTTTTGGGCCAGTACCGTGCATGATGATACACTAGATACGCTATTTTACAGCAGCATAGCCAACGGAAACTACCAAAGGCAAATTAGCCCTGGTATTTACAGCCAGGCCAGCCTGAAAGATTCGCTCTGGCACTGGTCGCTGGCCTCGCCCCTGCGCAAG
Source organism: uncultured Roseivirgaceae bacterium (assembly GCA_964643525.1). Classification (GTDB taxonomy): domain Bacteria; phylum Bacteroidota; class Bacteroidia; order Cytophagales; family Cyclobacteriaceae; genus CAZXTW01. The sequence continues at coordinate 979 of CAZXTW010000590.1, read as the reverse complement.
CGCCGCAACCCTGCCCAACCATTTGGTTACAGGTATAGTGACCTTAGCTTTTATATTGCCCACCGCATAAATGACAAACTGCTGAACCAGCCCATGGAAGATTTTCTGGAACAGAACGTCTATGCCCCCCTGGGCTTGAGCCGGATGACGTACCTGCCCCTGTGCAAATACCCCATTCAGTATATTGCACCCACTGAGCTGGATATGTATTTCAGGCAGTGGCAAATTTGTGGCACCGTACACGACCCTGGCGCGGCCATGTATGGTGGGGTGGCTGGCCATGCCGGCCTGTTTAGCCATGCCAACGACCTGGCCATTTTGTTTCAGATGAATTTGCAGGATGGCCTTTATGCCAGCCAGCGGTACCTGCCAGCCGGTGTGGTACAAGATTTTACGGCCAAGCTGCCTGGCGATACACGGCGGGGCATGGGCTGGGATAAGCCCAATTTAGCCGGTGGCGGCCCTACCTCGCAATATGCCACCGCAGCCACTTTTGGCCATACAGGCTTTACCGGCACCTGTGTTTGGGCAGACCCTGCCTTTGATGTGATTTACATTTTCTTAAGCAACCGGATTTATCCTGATGCAAACAATGTTAAACTTATCAAAAATAATATTCGTTCAAGAATTCAGGATACTATCTATGAGGCCATCTGGCAATACCAGGCGGTACACAATTGACTATAAAGAATGAAAATAGGTATAGTATGCTACCCCACCTATGGTGGTAGCGGCGTAGTGGCCACAGAACTGGGCATAGCCCTGGCCAAGGCAGGGCATAAGGTACATTTCATTACCTACTCGCAACCCTACAGGCTTGAGTTCTTCAATGAAAACTTGTTTTACCACGAGGTAGACATCCGCGCCTACCCCCTGTTTGAGTACCCCCCGTATGAGTTGGCACTGGCCAGTAAAATGGTTGATGTGGTGAAGTATGAAAAGCTTGACCTGCTGCATGTGCATTATGCCATACCGCATG
>CAZXTW010000589.1:0-4572 GCA_964643525.1 uncultured Roseivirgaceae bacterium | reverse complement strand
AATGCTGTAGTAGGCACTTACCACCGACGGGGCCATTACGAAATGGTTGAAAAAGTAGGGCTGTACTGGCACTTTGTAGACCTTGTATGGGTATTTGTATTTACCTTCTTTTATCTGGTTTAATTAATTAGCGCTGTAAACAACCAAACTATTATGCAAGAACATAATGCCGAGCCGGAAGTAGCTGTAAGACCAGCCGACCCAGCAAAAATTAAAAAGATTGTTCGCGTAGCGGTAATATTGGGTATTGTTACCGCCATTGAATTCTTGATTGCATTCACTGTGCCTTCGGGCTCATTTAAAATATTTGTTTTCGTAGCCCTGACCGTTGTCAAAGCGTTTTACATTGTGTCTGAGTTTATGCACTTGGGCCACGAGGTTAAAACCTTGATCTGGTCAATCATTATCCCGCTCGTATTTGTAGTGTGGATGCTCATTGCCTTCTTATACCAGGGTGGCAACCTTTATATGTGGGGCTAATCAAAGCAAGAAAATATGCATATAAGACCGGTAGGCGAGCCTGCCGGTCTTTTTTTTTGATGCGTTGGGGCATACCTTTGCCACCGAAAACTTCTGTATAGCAGGGCATGCAGCCCTGCCAAAGAGATTTAGGGTATGTAATGTGTAGTTGAATTGAACAAGCAAATAAAACTCATCATACTGCTTACGGTATTTATCCTGCCAGTAGGTATTCTGTTCTTTTTACACGGTTTTGGTGAAAATAAATTTGCCATACCCATACAACACCAGCAGGGGGTGCAAAGCCAGGGCTGCCCCGACGTTAGTGGGCAGTACACCATACCTGAATTTACCTTTCAGCAGCACAACGGGCAGTTGCTCTCGTTGGCCAACTTGAGCAATCAAATACTGGTTTTTGGGCAGGTTAGCCAGGCAGGTACCAATTCGGCAATAAACAAAGCCAGGGCGGTAGCCCGGTTGTTAGACCGCTTTAGAGATGAGCCCACCCTGCATGTAGTATTGCTGGCCAATGCTGTAACTGAAAACCAGCACCAGGCCGTGGCACCTGTAGGCCTTGAGGGGGCTGCGGTTCACTTCTATTTTGCTGGTTCAGCCAATACCACTGTACCCAACTATTGGAACTGCGGTTTAAGAACCACTTTATACGACAGAGAAGAAATAAAACGAACGCCCCAACTCAGTGATTTGTTTGTACTGGTAGACCGTGAAAGGCGCATAAGAGGGTATTACAATATAGTTGAGCGGCAAGAGGCTGATCGGCTTATTGATGAAATCAGGGTCTTAATTCGAGAGTATGACCTATAACAGGTAATTCAGAAATACATCAACAACAATACAACGCATGGAGCAAGCTTATAGCGAAAAGAAAAGCAACATCATCATCAGCATACTGTCTATTGTAATCCCTGTCGTGGTGGCAGTCTTGTTATTCATGCCCCAACGCCTTGAAGGGGGCAACTGGGCATACATGTTGCCACACCTCAATGCCCTGATCAACTCTTTAACCGCTATCGCATTAATCGCTGGGGTTATTTTTATTAAAGGAGGCAAAATAAACCTGCACCGCATCTGCATGACCACAGCCTTCTCTTTAGGGGCGCTGTTTCTGGTATCATATGTACTGTATCATGCTACGGTACCCAGCACTATGTTTGGTGATGTAAACCACGACCGGGCAATTAGCCCTGTAGAAGCAGCCAACATTGCAGATATTAAATATGTATACTACGCCTTGTTGCTCTCGCATATACTACTGGCTGTTGTGGTTTTACCGTTTGTACTCAGGGCCATGTACATGGCCTGGACCAAGCAGTTTGAGCGCCACCGAAAAGTGGTGAAATGGGCCTTTCCTATCTGGCTGTATGTATCAATTACAGGCGTGGTGGTGTACTTTATGATTAGCCCCTATTACGCCTTCTAACCAACAACTGCCTTAAACTAACCTGCCATATGAAAAAACTCCTTCACACTGGCCTCTTAACTTTGTTGTTCCTGTTTGCCGGGCAAATGGTTGCTGTAGCCCAATGCGCCATGTGCCGGGGCACCGTTGAAAACAATGCAGTTACGGGCGATGTAAGCATGGCAGCAGGGTTAAACACAGGCATTATGTACCTGTTTTTTGCCCCTTATGTCATCTTAGGTGCTCTAGGATTTTTCTGGTATAAAAAAAGTAAAGCCAATGCCCGAAAGAAAAAAATCAAGCGCCATATTAAATTGTAAGTGCCCCCGTTGCCGGCAGGGCAACTTATTTGTTAACCCCTGGTACAAACTCAATAAGTTTGATGCCATGCACCAGCACTGCCCCAACTGCGGGCTGCGTTATCAGGTTGAGCCAGGCTTCTTCTTCGGGGCCATGTACATAAGCTATGCATTTGCCATTGCCATACTGGTTACCATAGCCGTTACGGTTAACTTCTTTTGGCCAGATGCCCCCACATATGTATTCATTGCAGCGGCAGTAAGCATTGTGCTGCTTACCTGGCCCTTTTCATACCGCTACTCGCGCACGCTGTACCTTTACCTGTTTGGAGGCATACAATACGAGCCTAAACAATAGAAAATAACGCTTCCGTTGCTTACCTTTAACTCTGGCCCTATAATTGTGGCCCTTCAATTGCTATTGTAACAAGGCGCTAAAGTTAACCCGTATTGAACCGAAGCAAACTATTCCCATTGCTGGCAGGCCTCCTGTTAGTAGGGGCTGTATTAGGCCTGTATACTGTCAGGTATGCCCCGCGCACGGCTACAGAAAACGAAGCCTATTACCGCAACAAAATAAGCAGCCGCGTTCAAGACCAGCTGCAACAACTGTACCGCCAGCAGCAGAACATTGCCACCCGCTACCAAAATGGCGATACCACTTTTAGCAGCCTTAGCCATCAGGTAGCCTTTCCATACTACATATTTAGCAATGGTGAGCCCATTCAATGGTCTGACAATCGGTTTATGCCCACCTACAACAACCTTGAGGGCAACTACACCATTAAACTGGTACATACCAACAAATACAGGCAATACCTGGTAAGCCAACAGGTGTTGGGCAGCGGGCCGGGTGCCACCACCCTGTTTACCCTGCTGCCCCTTAAATACGAACACCGCATACGCAACAAATACGTCAGGCCATGGTACAACAACAAAATATTTCCGTTGTCGGGCTTCAGGGTAAGAAACGGCAACGCTCAAGAGGCTGAGGCCATTACTGACAAAGCCGGCAACTTTCTCTTTTCGCTTGAACTGGGGGCCAAGTACACCCGCTCAAACCCCAAGCACATACGCAGCGCCATGGTGTACCTCATCCTGGCACTGGCTGGCTGGTGCTGGCTGGGCTACCTGGTTTATCGAAAGGTAACCAGAAAAACAAGAGGCGAGCTTGGCCTGGTGGTTATGGTGGGCTTTCTGTTTGGGCTGCGGGCTGTCATGCTCATGCTCGATTGGCCCTTTGCCCTGGCCGATATCCCCCTGTTTGATCCGCGCAACTTTGCTTCCTCGCGGTACAGCCCTTCACTGGGCGATTTTCTGCTCAACATCATTCCCATTCTCTTATTCACCATATACCTGTCACGGTATTACAAAAGCTTTTGGCTATTCAACAAGCTTAACAGGGCGCCTAAATACCTGCAATGGGCTATATCACTGGGGCTGGTTATGTTTACCTTCAGGGCACTGTACTACTGCTTTAACTTCATTGAGCAGGTATATGAACACTCTGACATACTGCTTGACATTACCCGCAACATCCATTTTGACCAGTTCAGGGGCGTAGCCTACATCATATTCGTACTGCTGGGGGCCATTTACTTTTTAATAAGCCATGCCATCATCAGGCTGGTGCTGCGCATGAGCATGTACAACCTCCGTACCGTGCTGTTGCTGTTTCTGGTAGCCACCCTGTTAACCCTGGTATGGGCCCTTTTTGAAGAAGAAACCGTTTACCCCATTGTAATCATGCAGGCTGGCTACCTGGCCATTGTGTACCTGCTACGAATGCCCCGCTATGTTGAAAAAATAACTTACTCAACCTTCTTCTACTTTATTGTGGCGGCCCTTTCTGTGGCCATTACCGGGGCCTACGCCATTTACAGCCTGGAAAAAGAAGAAGACCTCAACAACCGCCGAGAATACATTAGCCATGTGCTGTTAAATGAAGACAAACACAGCGAATACCTGCTGGATGGCGTGCACGAAGCGGCCCGAAAAGACCCTTTCATCCTGAACAGAATGAACAGCGCCTTTTTAGACAAACAAGACGTCATAGACAAAATAAGGCGCTACCTCATGGGCAGCTACTTTGACAAATACCAGGTAACCATTGACCTGTACAACGAGCAGGGCGCCCACCTGGTAAAACGCAACCAGCCCTCTTTCTTTGAAAAGCAACGCCTTGTACAACAAAATGCACGGCTAACTGATTATGACGGGCTCTACTTTGTAAACAGCAGCAAAAAAGAACTCATACAACGCTATGTGCAGTTCATTACCCTCAATGAGTTCAGGGGGCAGCAAAACCACATAGTGATTGACCTGAAGCTCAACCAGCTTATACCCAACCAGGTATACCCTGAGCTGCTCATGGACCAGCGCTTTTTAGAGCCT
>CAZXTW010000588.1:0-4579 GCA_964643525.1 uncultured Roseivirgaceae bacterium | reverse complement strand
ATGATATTTGGCGGTATCTACTATTACACCGTCAAGGTCAAAAATACATGCTTCAATCATTCTATTTGCTTGTGTTGTGTATACTTGCCACTTGCTTATACAGTCACTAACAAGTGGGTTAGATAGATGCACTAAAGCTCAAAAATAATAGCATTTTGCAAATATACGCGCCTTGTGCCCCTATGAATTCTATCTACCCCCCCTTGAGGCAAGTTCAAACGGTTGCAATTATTGTAATTTTTTTTACTCTTAATATAAAAATCACAAAAAGGGCTGCTGCCAACGCTTCTTCTGGGTGGGCGGCAGCAAATAAAACCATGGCCATAACTTGCTTATGGCAGCCATGAAACGTAAATTATAGCCTATTGGTACCTGCATAGTATTGCCGTATTCTGTTAGGCCATTAGCCACATGTGCTATGTTGCTTAGCTAAAAGTCTAAACCTCATTATTGCCAATGCTCTTTAACGGGTTTGTTGTTAACACATGTTTTTACATTGCAAGCCTCTTTTTAGTGCTGCCAGTATTGCACCCATTTATTTGGTTAGCCGCAGGTGTAGCCATTGGGGCCCTGGTGGTTTTGTTAATAAACACTGCCAGGGGCCAGCGTACAAACAACAGGGTGGTTAATACCAACCCCGCCACAGCCAAAAACAATCAGCCAGACCTGCTGAACAGAAAAAACCGACAGGCACGCCTGTTTGAGTTTTCGTTGCAAGAGGCCGACCAGGCCTTTTACTGGCTTAACAATGCCGGCGATTTTATGTATGGCAACCCTGCCGGGTATAAAATGCTGGGTATAGACCCCAAACGCAAACACCGGTATAACCTGAAAGATGTAGTAGCCCATTGGACGCCCGAAAGGTGGCAGCAAATGTGGCAGCAAACCAAAGCACAACACAGCCTGTTTTTTGAACTTGAAGTGTTAAGCGCCAACGGCGGCACAGCGCCAATAGAGGCACACCAAAGTTATATTGAGTTTGAAGGCGAGGCCTTTATCGTTGGCATTGTGCGTGACATCACTGAACGCAAACAGGCCGAGCAAAAGCTAAAAGAAAGCCAGCAACGCCTGCAGCTGGCCCTTGAAGGTGCCCGAGAAGGCATATGGGACTGGTACGCCGACCGTGATGAACTGCTGGTCAATGATTACCACGCCAAACTATTAGGCAATTACAACAAAGAGGAAGTGGGGGGCAGCCTGGCAGAGTTCTTAAAGAAGATGCACCCCGATGATGTTGCCCATACTTATGCCAACCTGATTGCGCACCTCAAAAACGAAACCGACCACTATGAATCTGAATACCGGCTGAAAACCAAAGAGGGAGAATGGAAATGGCTGCTGGTACATGGTAAGGTGGTAGAGCGAGATGCCAACGGCAAAGCCCTCAGGGCTATTGGCACCCACGTTGACATCAATACGCGGAAGCTGGCCGAACAGGCCCTGGAAGAAAGCAACCGAAAAATACAGGAAATAAACCGGCAGCTGGAGCAAAACCTTGACCGCCAGATTCTGATCTCAGGCATATCAGGTGCCTTCAGCAACCTGGCCAACTTTGAGTACAACATCCATCAGGTATTAAGCATATTAGGGGCACATACTGAGGTAAGCAGGGTATTTATAGGCCGTATTAATGAAGAAGCCCAAATAATGCACTTAAACTATGAGTGGTGCCGGCCGGGCGTACCCTCCAGTCAGGAAATGTTTGCCAATTTTGACATGACCCAAATGCCCTCATGGAAGGAGTATGTGTATGAAATAGGCATGATTTGCGTTGAAGACCGTGATGTTGACACCACGCCCGACCTGCAGGCTGTAATGGAGCGCAATAACGTACGCTCAGCCCTGAACATACCCTTATTCGTTAAGGCAAAGCTGTACGGCTTTATTGGCTTTGACGTAGTAGACCCCCCGCGCAAATGGTCGCAAACAGAAATTGAACTACTCAAAACCATTGGCAACGTGCTCAGCAACGTGTTTGAGCGCAAGCTCATTCATGAAAACCTGAAAGTGGCTAAAGAACAGGCCGAACAAAGCAATGAACGCCTGCGGCTGGCCGTTGAAGCAGCTCGCCTGGGCCTGTGGGACTGGGACTATACCACGGGCGAAACCTACTATAGCCCAGAATACTTCAGGCTACTGGGCTATGAGGTGAATGAGTTTAAGCCTACTTACACACATTGGCTTGAGTTAATTCATGCAGACGATCGTACCCGCATACTTGACATACGCAAAGAGCAGTTTAAAGATAAGCTGAGCGAGGGCACTATTGAATACCGGCTGCGCACCAAAAGTGGCGCCTACATTTGGGTACAAGACAAATCACGGTCGGTTTATAATCAGGAGCTGGAATTACCAGACCGCATGATTGGCATCGTGATGGATGTTACCGCCCAGAAAGACAACCAGGGGCAAATCATTGCTACCATACTTGAAACAGAAGATAAAGAGCGTAAGCGCATTGCCGAAGAGCTGCACGATGGCCTGGGCCAAACCCTCACCACCGCCGCTTTGAACCTGAACAGCCTGCGCAAAATGAGCCAACAGCTGGATGATAAAGACCAGCAAAAGCTGAACAATGCCATTACCTTTTTGAACCAGACCATTTCAGAGCTGCGCAACATTTCACACAACCTGATGCCCAAAGCCATTGAAGACTTTGGCTATGCCCCTGCGGTAGAAAACATGCTTACCGCAATTAGAGAGGCCTCGGGCATTGATATAGACTTTATTAACAACCACCATGAGCAACGCCTGCCCGCTACTACAGAGCTCAACCTGTTTCGCATTACGCAAGAAGCACTGAACAACAGCTTAAAACACGCTGCACCAACGCAGATAACCGTGCAGCTAATGAACTATGAAGATGTGGTAATCCTTACCATTGAAGATGACGGCAAAGGCTTTGATAAAAGCCTTGCCAATGACATAAACAGCAGCTTTGGCTTAAACAGCATGCGCAACAGAGCCAGTGCCATGGGGGGCAGCATCCACCTGGAAAGCAACCCAAACCGGGGCACCCTGATTACGGTAGAAGTACCCAAAAAGAAAGAACTGACCCTATGAACACCCTGAAAGTAGTTTTGGTAGACGACCACCGGATTATTAGAGACGGCATACGCTCATACCTTGATGACGATGAGAAGTATACCGTAATTGGCGAGGCAAACAGCGGCGAAGAGGCCTTAACCCTTTTAGAAACCCTGACACCCCACCTGGTAATTATGGATATAAGTATGGGTGGCATTGACGGCATTGAGTGTACAAGGCAAATTAACCAGCAGTGGCCAGAAGTAAAAGTAGTGGCCCTGACCATGCTGAACGAGCCCCAGTACATTCGCCAGATGATGGATGCCGGGGCCAGCGCCTACCTGTTAAAGAACTCTGACGACCATGAGGTAAAAGCCGCCCTTGAAGCTGCCATGCGTGGTGAAACCTACTACTCGCCAGAAGTTACCCGCATTGTCATGAACAGCTTAACCAATAAAAAGCCCAGTAAAAAATCGCGCTTTGGCCCAGAGGTACAGCTTACCGCCAGAGAAAAAGAAGTGCTTGAGCTCATTTTAAAAGAATACTCTAACCAGGAAATTGCCAACCAGCTATTCATTAGCAGCCGCACGGTAGAGGTACACAAACGCAACCTGTTAGAAAAAACAGGCGCCAAAAACACAGCCGGCCTGGTGCTGTATGCAGTAAACAACAACCTTTTTAACCAGCTATAACGGTTGCAGCCCCATGGCCTTAAAACTACCGGCTTACTTTTTATATAAAGCCCTTATTACCAAGCTTTAACACACCTTAGCTGCATCTGCTGGTTACCCTTACCTGCTTTACGTGTTTCACGTAATTTACCCTTTACGTTATGCCCTGATGCCTGCCAGCGCTGCCACCCGTACTTTTGTATTGTCAATTAAGCAGCAACCCCCTATTAGGCTTAATTGATACGCGTTACCCCCGACTACAGCTATTTGAACTGCTATGACTACACTATTATTAGAAGCACTACCAATGACAGAAAGTAAAGTGAAAAGGTTTGTAGATGAAGGTATAACTAAAGCTGCCGCTATGGCAGGTGGCCAGAGCCACCAATCACGCCGTGCCTTCCTTTCAGAAGCCCTCAGCAGTATGCATATCAGCAAAGAAGCAAAACTGGTTACCGCCAACGATTTTAATATCGAATATGCCTCTGAGTCTGTTGCATGGCTGGTCAATACTACCCCACAGGAAGCCGAAAAAGACAACCTGTTGCAATGGGTGGCCCCGAAATACCGCGAACTGTTTGAAGAAATGGTAAAAGACCCCAACACCTGCTTAAGCAAACCTGTTGAGGTACGTGATGTATTGCTTGAGGTTAACGGCACATCACATTTCTTTGATATACACGTACAGCGCCCCAACACCAACAGCAATGACGGCATGCTGCTGGTAGCACTACAGCAGGTTGATGAACGCCAACACCTGGAAGAGCAGCTGGATAAAACACGCTATGAGCTGGATTATTTGATTTACAAAGCCTCTCACGACTTACGTTCGCCTTTGCGTACCATGCTGGGACTGATTAATCTCTCAGAAATTGACCCCA
>CAZXTW010000587.1:0-4581 GCA_964643525.1 uncultured Roseivirgaceae bacterium | reverse complement strand
TTATCAAATTTAGGCAATTCTACATAAATGAAGGTAAGGTTGGGGTAAATTACCTTTTGTGTGCGCTCGTCAATTAACCGCACACTTCTTATCACCTCTGTTGATTGGTCTTTGATCAGCTCAAACTCTAAGATGCCAATAATATAGGTAGGTTTAAAATCAAACTGCCACTTGTCGCCCTTTTCGGCCTGCTCATGTAGTATATGGGTGGCATAAAATAAGCTGCGCGGAACAAAGCCTTCATCGCCGTGCCGTTGCACCTCAATGACAATATGCTCGTTGGTTTCTGTAGTGCAGTACAAATCTAATGACGAGGCCCGGCCACCTTCCATCTTACCGGGCTTTTCAACATTCATGTAATTAAGGTCTTTAATAACGGTTTTGCCTTGTAGCAGGGTGTTGATCAGGTGGATAAGCAGGTCTTTATTGGCAGGTTTCCAGAAAATATGTTTAAAACCCCAGTCACTCAATAGGTCAATAAAAATGTCTTGGTCAGATGGTTGATGCATGTGTAGTGGTTATTTACAAAGTGCGGCAATATAGTGCATTTAAGCATAAAAAAAACGGCCTGAATAAGGCCGTTTATAAAGTGGGTAAGCCGGTTACCTTTCGGATTCCCTGGCAAGCGAGATATAAATAAAAAAGCTGCCTGCGCGTGCTGTGCCTGGTACACGCACGGCAGGCAGCTAGTGGGGTGTAGTGAGTATTAGTTGTGTGGTTACTGTTTTATGAGCCTGCCCACCTGTACTTTATTGCCTATGTGCAGGCGAAACAAGTAACCCCCAGATGGCAGGCCTGCACCCTGGTACCTGAACCCGGCCTTGTCATTGCCCATAGGCTGGCTTTGTAGTTCAACCCGGTCTACTTCAAGGCCCCTCAAGTCATACACAACCAGCTCTACCTGAGGCTGCCCTGACTGAAGTTGCCCGTGGGCAGCAAACCTGATGTTTACCCCATCAAAGAAAGGGTTTGGGTACACCTCAAGCGGTTCAGGGCCTGGGTTCAGTTGCTGTTGCGCTTCAAGGTACTGGGCCGATAGGCCTGCAAAGCCAGACCTGAACGTAGGAGGGATGCATACAGCCGCTGAGGCATCAGTATACACGCCGGTGCCCAGGGCAATAGAGCCGTTCCCTACTACGGTCAGGGCCATTGAGGGGTGCTGCTGGTCTGGCGTAACCGGCCTTGGCCTCAGCACCTGGGCGCTGGTGGCATCTGCCTGCACCTGCCCGGTAATGTTGCCAAAAGTCCTTTTCAGGTCTGACGTGGCAGCTGACTCTATTTGCATCTTGGCCAGGTTGCACTGCAACTGGCTGGTGTTGTCAACAGAGAGCGACAGGGGTGATGCATAGCTGTTGTCTACCTTATCTTCTTCAAGCCAGTAGCCCAGTAATGAATAATTGCTGATGCGCCCCTTGCTGTTGCGTTGGTACGTAACCAGGTCAGGGCTGGCCAGCAGGCTGTAAACGGCTACTGATAAGGCATGCGCGTTGTTTTCAAATTCATAGGTATTGACCACGGCATACAGGGGCCTGTTAACCGTGCCAACGGCACTGCCAAACGCGTCATCATCCAGCGCATTGGGGCTAAGCACCAGGGGCTGGCCCTCTTCTTCAACAATTATAATTTTGATGTCGTCCTGGTTGGTTCTATCAGCGGCAAAGAACACACTGCTCAGCTGGCTTTTGGCCAGGTTCCAGTTTTCAGGCGGCAGCGCGTTGGGGTTGTCATCATAATAAACCTTCAGGTCAGCATGGGCCATCATCTCTTCAAGCACCTGTGTGGTGCCATGAAACTGGCCCTGCACGTAAGCGCTGCCCCCCCGGTGTTTGGGCTCGTTGTAATTGTCAAGCTGGTTGGGGAAGAAGGCCACCTCGTAATCTTCCAGCAACCCAAGCTGGGCATTGGCTCGCCCCATAATGGCTTTGACCTCATTGATTTGGGTGCTGAGGTTTGACTGGAAGGTAACTGAACTGCCAGCGGCTGCGGTGTAGTACACACCAATTTTCAGTGTAGGCTGGGCCTGCAAAAGCTGAACAATGCCCACCAACAGGCTGAAAAGTACTGCATATTTATTGAACATGGTTGTTTTCATTTTGATGGTGTTCATTAATGGCCTCCGCGTTCACAATACCCAAAATCTTTGTAGGGGGCAAGGCCATTCTCAAGGTTCCATTCGTCAGTGGCTTCAAACTTTCTTAAAGGGGTGGTGCCCCCTTGTGACAGGTCATAGCGCACACTAAACCTGAAATACCTGTTATTGGCCACGCCATTATCGCTCAGTGCATGAAAGTCAGTGCCGTTGGCATTGGCCCCGTCATTAAAGTCGGCCCCGTTGCTGAACTTGGTGGCCCTGGTGTCATAACAATACGTGCCCTGGCGCAGCCCGCCCAGGTCTCTCAAATAAGTAAAGTAAAACTTCCTGATGCCTGCGGTATTGTACATGGCCTCAACGGCATCGGCATTGGGGTGGCCGTGCTTGTTTATGCGGTTGCAGCCCACCAGCCCGTGCACACTGTCAAACCATAAATTGCTGGTTAACGCCCCGTGGTGGGGCACCAGGGCCACACAGGCATGCGCATAGCTGCCCTGCCCGTTCAGCTCACCAATGACCTCACCCAAAAGGTGGCGCGACTGGTCGGGCCAGGCAATCATATGCTGGTAAAAGTCCAGCCGCATTATGGGTACAATGGCCTGGTCGCGGTTTTCTCTGGCAATTGACAAGATGTTGTACGAGTGCCTGGTAATGCCCGCAACGGGGTCATACACTTCATCAAAATCAGGGTCGGGCTCTCTTGACTGGGCATTGTTTTGCGGTGAGGCATCCCACTCTTGCGGCAGCCTGCCCGGGCCAGATAAAATGCGGTAGTCATCCCAGGTGCGGCCTATCCTGCTTGAGCTGGCCGCATACCGCGTCCGGCCCTGGTTGTTGGGCTTGGCCTCAAGGTCGCCCTGAATCAGGAAGCTGAAGTTGCCCCAGGTAAGCAGCGCCACGGCCGAGCGGTCGTTTCTGCTTTCTGAGCTTCTTAGTGAGGCAGTGCTGATGCGCAGGCCGCCGGGGTTCAGGTTGTTCACATTTCTGATGCGGGTATTGATGGCCAGGGTGCGCAGCATTACCCTGCCGGGCAGGGCAGGTGCCAGGTCAAAATCCTGGGTAACCGTCCAGTCTCTCACATCCAGCCCCGGGAAGTTGGCCTCAAGGTTGGCTTCTTCCATTTCAGTGGCCATCAGCACCTGCTGGTCGGCCTCCAGGCACTGCCAAAGCGTCAATGCCGTGGGGCTGAAAATGGGGTCGCCTACTGAGCCTCTCAGGCGGCGGTCCAGCAGGCCCGTGGTGCCTGGGGTGTGCGTGTCGTTCACCAGCCCCCGCCAATGGTCGCCATCGGTATGGGTAATCAGCACGCGGTCCAGCTGCCGGTTGGCCACATCTTCAATCACCTCGGCAATAACCTGCCCATCTTCTGACTTATCGCCGGCATCTATCAGCGTAGAGCTGTAAACAATATTGGCGTTGTTGGCATCTTTTACCACTATAAGGGTAGCATGGCCCCTGGTAACGCCTATCTGGTATATTTCAACCACAAGGTCTTTATCAACCTGCCCATAGGCCGTTGCTGCAAACAGCAACAGGCAAAGCAGTGCATATAGCTTATTCATTTTATTTGCTTTTATAAAGTGAATGGACTATGTACCAGATTATTTGCTCAGCTCTAACACAAGGGCTTCCAGTTTGCGCAGGCGTGCCTCCTGCGCGGTAAAGCGCGCTTCCTGCTCAATAAGGCGCTGCTGCTGGGCCTTGTTCTGCTTTTCCTGCTGTATAATATACAGCGTCAGCTCTTCTACCTTCTTAAGCAGGGTGGCGTCCATCTTGCCCAGGTCAAGCCCTGTTTTGGCTATGTCAGCAGCCGAGGGTACCTCTGGCAGGTGTTTGTTGGCGGCAATGAACTGCTCTACCTCAGCCAGGGTCTTCAGCTCATAATCGCTTTCAAACACATAGTCGGGCCAGGTTGACAGGCCATCGTTGGCAAAATCACTGGGGGTGTTGTACAGGGCAATTCTGTTGGCCACCAGGTCGCCATGAAAGTTTGACCTGTGGTATACATTCATCACATCGGCCGAGTTTTCACTGGCTTCACCAATGGTTACGGTTTTGCTGTGCACGGTAAGGCTATGGGCATCTTTTTTGCCAACCGTTACATCGCCAGTAACCGTCAGGTCGGCCTGCTGGTTGCTGGTGCCTATCTTCACGGTGCGGGCTCCAACATCAATGTCTAACGTGGCTGAGCCATGGTCGCGGAACCGTACGTCTACATCACCACGCAAATGCGTTTTGCCATGGGTAAAGAATTTAGCTGGCTGCAGGGCTGTGCCTATGTCAACCTGCCTGTTCAGCTCGCCTACATCTACCTGAAATACATGGGGGGTGCCGGGGTCCAGGCTAATCACTGTGGTGCCAAAAAGCTTGGTTTCACCATATACCAGTAAGTTGTTTGCTTCGGGTAAAAAGCCTTCAAAAAGGCCGGTTATTGAGTTTTCAACGCCATTAAACAAACCTTCTGCAGGCACGCCAATGGTTACTTCGCC
>CAZXTW010000586.1:0-4585 GCA_964643525.1 uncultured Roseivirgaceae bacterium | reverse complement strand
TTATGAATTATGAATTATGAATTATGAATTATGAATTATGAATTATGAATTATGATAATTAATAAACTTATGTGAGTTCTATTAATTATTCATTATTAACTATTAATTACTCTAGTTGCTGATTATGAATAGAAAGCACTTGTTGTATTTGTTTATTGGGGTGGTGGTGTTTGCGTTGGCAACCAATGCGGTAAACCTGCACCTGTTGAAAGGGCAGGCCAGTGCCGAGGGGAAGGTTAACGGCAAAAGCGTGGTGGCGGGTGCCACAATATATAGTATTGACAACGCCTGGTACCTGCCACAGGTAACGCACCTGTTAAATGGCGATGGGTATACTATAGACCCCGACAACCCCTATATGCAGGTGCGGCGCACGCCGGGCTACAGCCTGTTGTTTGCTGCCCATGCAGTGGTATTTGGGCAGCAAGGGGCCTACGCGGCAGTGCGCTATACGCAGGTGCTGCTGTATGCCCTTTCAGTACTGGCGCTGGCGCTGGGCCTGTACCACCTGACGGGCAACCGGCCCCTGGCCTGGACGGCCGGCATTTTGTATGGCCTGAACCCCTTTGCCAGCGGCTATTTGTATTATACCATGACAGAAGCCATACACCCCAGCTTTTTGTTGTTTTCGTTTTACTTTTTTGCCCGGGCGCTGGGCAGCAGCGGGCGGCAGGCCGCCCTGTTGTGGGCCGCTGCTGGGGCCCTGGCCGCCGCCACGGTATTGATACGCCCCTTTAACGGGCTGGCATTGCCTTTTTATGGGCTGGTGCTGCTTGTATACCTGCTGCGTAAGCAGTTTACGCTGGCCCAGTTTGTAAAGAACGGGGCCCTGCTGGCTGCTGGCTTTGTGCTGGTTATGGCCCCATGGGTGGTGCGCAATTATGTGGTAACCAACGGCCAGGTGGTGCTGCTTGAAAAGGTATACGGTGCCGACAGTATGGGCTATGGCGCTGGCCATATTTGGTTTAGGAACTGGTGGAACTGCTGGGGCAACCCCACCACAGAGCTGCTTACAGCAGAGATGTGGCACGCCAGTGCCGATAGCGCCAAAATAGGCCCCTGGGTGAGCAATTTTGTAAACAGCCTACCACCAGAGGCATTCAGGGGGTACGGCAAGCCCGAGCTGACCACCGCCATGGAAGGCCTGCTGAACTGTTACCGCTATAAGTATTACCAAAGCGGCATCCGCCTGCTGAAGCCCGGCGAGGTGCCCGACCCCTGCGACGCAGCTGTGACGGCCAGCTTTGAGCACCTGATTGCCCAATACAAGCAGGCCGACCCCTTGCGGTATTATGTAACAACGCCGGTGCTGCTAACCAAAGAGTTTGTGCTGCAAAGCTACAGCAGCATGTGGGGCAGCCTAAACCCCGACGGAGGCTTTAGCCTGGTGCAGGTGGCCCTGAAGGCGGTGATGTATTTACTGAATCTGCTGCTGTTTGGGGCGCTGTTTGCCGGGTTGTTTGTAAAGGGGCCCGCCGGGCTAAAAGCCCTGTGCGTTGGTTTTGGCCTGGGGGCGCTGGTTTTTGTGGTGTATGGCCTGCGCTATGTAGAGGCCCGCTATATGTTACAGGCCTACCCGTTTATGTATATGCTGCTGGCCCTGTGGGTACTACAGGTGGCCCGCATACCTGTTATTGCCAGGCTGCTGGCCCGGTTTACCAAAGCCAGTGCCTGAAGCTAACTTTAGGCTAACTACAGGTCTAAAAAGTTGTTTTGGCTCAACACCTCAAGCACTGCGTTTTTGTAGTTGCGGCCTATAGGTATTTCCTGCTCGGCCAGCTCAATATGGGTGGCGCTGTAGGCCTCTATTTTGTCTTTGGCTACTATAAACGAACGGTGCACCCGCAAAAACTTATCTTCTGGCAGTTTTTCATCAAGATAGCTTATTTTCTGGTAGGTAATAACCTCTTTGTGGGGGGTTTTAACCAGCACATAGTCTTTGAGGCTTTCAATGTACAGTATATCTTTTAGCAGCACCTTTACCATTTTCTTATCGGCTTTGAGGTATATAAAGGCCTCGTCATAAATGGGCTGCTGGGGCAGGGCGTGTGTGCTTGTAGGCGCTGCCTGGCTGGCGGGGGTGCGGTCAACCTTGTTAATGGCCTTTAAAAAGCGGTCAAAGCTAATGGGCTTTAGCAGGTAGTCAACCACGTTTAGTTCGTAGCCTTCAAGGGCATATTCGCGGTAGGCCGTAGTAAATATAACCTTGGGGGGGTTATCAATATTTTTCAAAAACTCAATGCCCGTTAGCTGTGGCATTTGTATATCAAGAAAAAGCAAATCAACCTTTTGCTGGTGCAGCAGGTTAAAAGCATCAATAGCATTGGTACAACGGCCGGCCAGCTGCAGGTGGTCTAACCGGTCAATAAATGTTTCGAGCACGTCAAGGGCGTAGGGCTCGTCATCAACAATCAGGCAGTTCATCATTCAATAGAGGCATTTTGGTTGTATCCCGCCAGGTTGAGGCGCAGTACCACCAGGTAGGTACCCTCTTCATTAAACACCTTCAGGTCGTAATGGTCCTGGTACAACAACTCAAGGCGGCGGTTTACGTTTTGCAGGCCTATGCCTTTGGCGTAGGCCTTGTCTGACCGCTCTTTGGCAGCGGCGGGCACGCTGTTTTCTACCTTAAGGGTAAGGAAGTTGTTTTTGACTGACAGGTCAATGGTAATCCAGGCATCTTCTATTTCTTCACTGACACCGTGCTTAAAGCTGTTCTCAATAAAGGGCAGCAATAGCATAGGCGTAATGTGCTGGCTGCCCAGATCGCCATTGGCATGAAAGGCTATTTCAAGCTTACCCGCAAAGCGCATACGCTCAAGGGCAATGTAGTTTTCAATATAATTCACTTCTTTGGCCACGGCCACCCTGGCTGTGTTGGCATCGTACAGCATGTAGCTCATTAACTCTGACAGCTTGAGCACTACCTCGGGGGCATGGTCGCTCTTTTTGAGGGTCAGGGCATAGAGGTTATTGAGGGTATTGAACAGGAAGTGGGGGTGTATTTGCGCCTTAAGGAATTTGAGTTCGGCCATGAGGCGCTCTTTCTCAAGCGTTTGGGTGTCTTTTTGCTGGCGGTACCACTCTTGTATTAATTTAATACCAGCCGTAAATACCACTATGGTATTGAGGTATATGATGGTTTTAATGATTTTGGCCGGATAAAAGTAAGGGCTGCTGAGGGCATCAGGGTAGTACCTGGGGTAAATCACAAAATAATCTACCGCCCGCTGTGCCAGGCCTGCTACCACCATGCTAATAAGCAACAGCATGATGTAGTTAAGGTATTGCTTTTTATTAAGTGCCAGGGGCATGAGCACATACATGTGCAGGTACACAAACCCAATTTTAACAGGCAGCACAATGAGCTCAATGGTAAAGTGCTTGGCGTAGTCATCATCAAAGCTGCTCCATAAGAATACGTAAAACAGCACGTAGGCTACCCAAAAGGTGATGTGCACCAGGGGGCGGTTTTGCCAAAAGCGTAAAATAATGGGGTAACGCGTTAAGGCCAAAGGCGTACGTACTGCTGTTTGTAAGGTCATAGCATGGTGCTTATAAACAGTGAAATTAACTGAAATTATGTGTACTGAGTTGCATTACTTTAATTTTTTAGACGAACAGCAGTTTGCACCCCACTAACCGCAATGAAGGCATACAAAGCATACAAATGACTGTAAATGATGGTGAAAGCCCCCCTCTGTCGGCAGTAGCGTGCTGTTGGTCATGGGGGTGCACCGCACACCAGAATGCCTACGTATTTTTGGGTAACCTAATTACAATTAAGGGAAGAACTCAAAATAAACGGACCTGTTACCAGGCTTTATCATTATGAACACGCGGCCTTATAAAAGAACCTTATTGATATGGTTAGGCATTGGCATTGCCCTGCTGGCCATTGAAGACGCATTAGCACACAGCCCTACTCCCAACAAGGGCAAAGAAAAAGGTAAGGGTAAAGCTACTGCCCCCCGTGCTACCCAGGACAACCGTACTGCTTTTGTGGTAGACATTGTTCGGGCCAGCGGTGCAGTAACAATTGACGGCACCCTTGACGAAGCCGTGTGGGCACAGGCTAAACCAGCCCGGAATTTTTTAAATAAATGGCCTATTGATACTGGGCAGGCTGCCATGCAAACGGAGGTGCGCCTTATTTACGATAACGATTTTATGTATGTAGGAGCGGTGTGCTATGACAGCGATAAGCATATTATTCAAACCCTGAAGCGTGATGTGGGTCATTGGGACAGCGACGGCTTTGCTATAGTCATGGACCCAGTGAACCAGCGCACCAACGGGTATATTTTTGCAGTAAACGCCGGCGGCGCACAGATGGAGGGCCTGGTAACCGCCAATGACCACAGCCGCGACTGGGACGCCAAGTGGTACAGCGAGGTGACCCGCCTGCCCGACCGTTGGATTGTGGAGATGGCCATACCGTTTAAGTCGTTGCGCTTTAACGAAAACAGTGCCGAGTGGGGGGTGAACTTTATCAGAAACGACATTAAGAACAACCTGTACAGTACCTGGGCCCCAGTGCCACTACAGTTTGGTGGCATAGATCTGGGCTATACAGGCACCCTGC
>CAZXTW010000585.1:0-4587 GCA_964643525.1 uncultured Roseivirgaceae bacterium | reverse complement strand
CCATGTCAAAAGCAAGCCTGGATAAGATAGCCAACGGAATCAGGGAGTTACCCACCGTAGGGCAGATTCATAAGATTACCCTTGGCAACGGTACGTACAGCAGAGAAAGGCACGATATGCGCAAACAGGTAGATGAACTGCCAGAAGTGCTGTTGATGAATTTCCCTGGCGGTGTGCAAAATGTAGAAATGATGGCCCTGTATTATAAGAGCAACGGGATGGTAGGGGCTACGGGTGACCAGAGCTTTATGGAGGCCTATGCTATGCGCCGGCAAAAGAATACAGACAGCCCCGAAGAAGCACCACGAGGCAAGGCCCCTGATATTATGTATGATGTGGCTGAACAGCAAAGGGGCTTATATACTCAGCTGCTTGAACTGGAGGAAGAGGAATACATGGGCCAACAGAATAGAGGGTTGAAACCTGTGGCAGTTACTGCAAATGTGAGTGAAGCCATTGATTTTAAACCATTGTTGTACCCAATATTAATGTTGATTAATGAACAGCTCAATCAATAAAGCTGAATAAGCGGCGGCTACTCAATCAGGTCTTTCTTTTTAGGTTTACCGCGTGATAAGAGCAGTACCACACCCAATACAATACCCACTAAAACTACGCCTGCTAAAACAATTGCCAGAAAAGTCATATCAAATACCTCGTTAGTACTTACAGTATCCATTATATGTAATTTAGGACAAAACCAATAAAAATAAAAAAAGGAGGCAGCTGCCTCCTGTAAAAGATGTAAAAAGTACACACACACTTAAAATAATCGAACTAGATAATCACTAACCATTTACACAACTATGATGAAAACAGGGCTGTGCCACCAGATTATACGGCAGGCCTTGTTTGGGTTTTACATTTGAACTTTATTGGTAAAACATGCCCTGCCAGCCACCACAGCCGGCGGGCTTGATTTTTTTATTTATTGCTTGCTGCCAGCAGGCTTGACGAGGTAACCATATTGATAAACTCACTGCGGTAGCCGGCTGCATCTTTGCCCTTGGCGCCTTTGGCCAGTTGCAGTACCTGGGCATAGCTGGCATCGCTCAAAAAAGCGCTCTCGCGCAGCAGCATACCGTATTCGGCCACAGCGGCCGACCAGCGAAAGTTGTTGCTGGTTTGGCTCAGGGCCACCTGCTGATCTTTCAGGGCCTGAGTAATGAGCAGGCTCTTATCGCCATCAGGCTTTTTGTAGCGAAACTTTACAGTCAACAGCTCATCACTATACTGTACTTTGCCTTTTTTGGGCTGCTGGTACTTCAGGGCGTCAATATTCTGGATAAACTCGCTTTCTACACCCACAGGTATTACCTCATACAGGGCGGTTACAGTATGGCCCGCGCCCAGCTCGCCAGCGTCTTTCTTGTCGTTATTAAAATCTTCAGCTTTCAACATCCGGTTTTCGTAGCCTATCAGGCGGTAGGCCTGTACCTTGTTGGGGTTAAACTCTACCTGAATTTTCACGTCTTTGGCAATGGTAAACAGTGTGGCCCGCATCTCTGTTACAAACACCTTGTTGGCTTCTTTGATGTTGTCAATATAAAAGTAATTGCCATTGCCGGCGTTAGAAATCTGCTCCATGCGGCCGTCTTTATAATTGCCCATGCCAAAGCCACATATGGTCAGAAATATGCCGTCGTTGCGTTTTTCTTCTACCATGCGCACCAGCTCTGAGGTGCTTGAGGTACCCACGTTAAAATCGCCGTCGGTGGCCAATATTACGCGGTTGTTGCCTTCGGTCAGCAGGTTTTCTTTGGCTACCTTATAGGCCAGTTTAATGCCGGCACCACCTGCGGTAGAACCGCCCGCATTCATGGCATCAAGTGCGCTCAAAATCTTTTCTTTTTCAGATGCTGGGGTGGAGGGCAACACCAGGCCGGCCGCCCCGGCATAGGCTACAATAGCCACCTGGTCGGTAGGGCGCAACTCATTGAGCAGCAGCTTGAATGATGACTTTAACAGGCCCAGCTTATTGGGGCTACTCATAGAGCCTGAAACATCTACCAGGAAAACCAGGTTGCTGGGGCCCAGCTGCTCATAGTCTACCTTTTTACCTTGCAGGCCTATGTGCACCAGCTTGTGGTTGCTGTTCCACGGCGCAACTGATACCTCTGTGTTGATCGAGAAGGGGTGCTGCTGGCCGGGGTCGGCATAATTGTACGTAAAATAATTCACCATCTCTTCAATGCGCACAGCATCTTTATAAGGCTGCTGCCCGTTGTTGAGCATGCGGCGCAGGTTGCTGTAGCTGGCGGCGTCTACATCAATCGAAAAGGTAGAAAGGGGGTTGTTCACCGCATCTTTAAAGATATTTTCCTGAATTACATCGTACTCTTCAGTATTGTGGTTGGGCTGTAAATCCTGGGGGGTGAACCCACCGCCAAGGTGCATTGACCGCCTTTCGGCAGCTTTTTTAGCACGCATGGCGCGGTTATGGCTACCCATGCTTCTTAAGGCACCGCTCCCGGCATCGTCTGCCACAACCGATGGCTCAACCATAAAAAATACTTCTTCGGCAGGTGCTTCTTCAACAATTTCTACGTCCAGCTCAACCGCAATATCTTTGGGCTTATTTACCGGTGGGGCAGGGGGCAAGCCATTGGTGCTATCGGCCAGGGTAATTGCCTGTGGGTGTGCTTCGCTAAGGTATACCTTAAAATTGGTGGTATTGCCCACGGGCACTTCAGTGCGGGCAAACCCTTTTTTGGTAAACACCAGCACATCCTGCTGGGCATTGGCCTGCAGGTGAAAAATGCCGTTCAGGCTGGTGGTGGTCATATGGCCGCTGCCCTTGAGGCGTACAGTCACGCCGGCCAGGGCGCTGCTATCGGCCATATTATATACTGTACCGGTAAGCTGTAATTTGCCAGCAGGCAGCATGGCCATGATTGGCAATATGGCCAGGCCCAGTAGTAATAGTATGATTCTGCTCTTGTTCATGACTTTCAGGTTGTTTGCAGTATAGATGATGGCCTTGGGCACATTCCATAAAAAAAGATGAAAACTTTTTATGCCACCTGAAAAGCCCTGTTCAATACGCTGTAGAAAACGATGGCGCAACACCTGTGCTGAAAATTCGTTAACTTAACCGTTTTATTGAAATAAACTCTAACAGCACAGCCTACCCCTATGTTCTTTAAGCGGGCGCGCAAAAAGACGTATACCGATACCGAACTGATCACGTTGTACAAAAACAGCGGTGAGGTGCAGTGGCTGGGTGAGTTGTTTGACAGGTATATGGACCTGGTTTTTGGTGTGTGCATGAAGTACCTCAAAGATGAAGACGATGCCAAAGACGCGGTGATGCAGGTGTTTGAAAAGCTGGTAGAAGCCCTGTTAAACCATGAGGTAGAAAACTTTAAAGGGTGGCTGGCCATGATAGCACGCAACCACTGCCTGATGCACCTGCGCTCTCGCCAGTCAAAAACAGGCAAAGAGGCGGCAATGCTAAAAATAGATGACCTGCCCGGTATGGAAAACAGCTGGGCGGTGCATCCTGATTATGAAGAAAGTGCGGGCACCCGCGAAAACAGCCTTACCGTGCTGGAAGCGGGCATTGAGGCCCTGCCTGCGGAACAACAGCAGTGCATACGGTTGTTTTTTATTGAAAGCAAATCGTACAAAGAGGTAGCTGCGCAAACAGGGTTTGAGTTAAACAAGGTAAAAAGCTATATTCAGAACGGAAAGCGCAACCTGAAGATTTATGTAGAGAAGCACGATGATACGGGATAAGGACCACGATACTGAAGGTGTAAACACAAGCGCAATTACAGCAGAAACGTTGCGGCGCTACCGCGAAGGGCAACTGAGCGGCCCCGAGATGAACCGCGTTGAACGGGCCATGCTGAACGACCCTTTGCTGGCCGAAGCCAACGAGGGCCTGGCCCGGTTAACCGCTGAGGCCGAAAGCCGCAATATGCTTGAGTTGAAACGCCGCCTGCAAAGCAGGGTAGTGACGCGCCAGCGCAGCAGCAACAGGCTGAAGGGCTGGCATATGGCTGCTGTATTATTGGTGCTGATGTTGGGCACAGTGCTGGTGTGGCAACAAAGTGGCTCAATGCTAAATGGTGCCGCCCAACAAACGGCCCATGAAAGTGCCCCCCCTGCTGAAGCGGCTACACAAGAGCGGGCAGCCCCAACAAAACCTGCCGATGAAGCGGGCTTGCTGCCCCTGGCAGAAGAAAATGGCTGGCCTTATAATGAGCTGGCCGCCGCGGCCAGTGCAGGTAGTGATCAATTGATTGACCTGTATACCTACACCATGACCCTGGCTGATACCCTGCGTGCCTCATTGGGGTGGGCCAGCGGCCTGGGGCAGGCCAATAAACTGGCAGTAGCCACCATGCCTGTGCCTAAGTTGCCCAAAATAGATAATACCGCTAACCCTACCAACAGAACCAGAAGCGGCAACTTAGCCTATGCTGAAGAAGCACCTGAAGCCTATGACGAGGCTGAACCTACTGCCGGTGGTAGCAGTGCTACTGAGCCCCATATAAGTAGTGGAGTTTTGAACCTGGGTAAAGCCACGCCTGCCCCTGCTGCCCCACCAGCCCTTGTAGAGGCAGGTGCAGAACCTGCCAA
>CAZXTW010000584.1:0-4612 GCA_964643525.1 uncultured Roseivirgaceae bacterium | reverse complement strand
GCCTACCACGGCTATTACACAGCCCCTAACCCATTGGGCGAGCACCCCTTGCTGTGTGTAGATATGTGGCGCATTGAAGCGGGTAAAATTATTGAGCACTGGGATGCCCTGGCCCCACTGCCACAGGCCCAGTTAACGCAGGCCATTGCCGGCCATGGCAATGGCGAAGCTGAAACCACAGAAGCCCACCGCCAGGCCAATAAAGCTACAGTAAAGCGGTTTTTAGACCATGTGTTGAACCGCGGCCGCCATGACCAGATTACGGCCCTGGTAAGCAATGAGTATGTACACCACCAGCAGGGCAGCGAGGCGCAGGCTGGCATTGAAGCATTGCA
This sequence comes from uncultured Roseivirgaceae bacterium, assembly GCA_964643525.1. Classification (GTDB taxonomy): domain Bacteria; phylum Bacteroidota; class Bacteroidia; order Cytophagales; family Cyclobacteriaceae; genus CAZXTW01. The sequence continues at coordinate 4,277 of CAZXTW010000584.1, read as the reverse complement.
AGCCCATATTGAAGCACAGGAAGGGGGTAAAATGCTGCACGACAATAAAGTGCTGGTTGCCTCTGGCAATTTGGTTATGGCCCACTCACATTATTTTGGGGCAAATGAGCGCGTTGTTTTTGACTGGTTCAGGCTGGACGACAACCATAAAATTGCTGAGCACTGGAGCGTAGCCCAACCCATAGCAGCATTAGAAGAAGTAGCCAATGAACACCCACATTTTTAATAATTGTTAGCTACTGTGGCGATAAGCACAAAAAAACCGTAAGGAGGTTTCCTTACGGTTTTTTTATAGGCAGCAGGGCAGGGGTTAGTCAGTTATTACCTCCAGCTCAACTGCAATATTGTTTCTGGTGGCTTTAGAGTAGGGGCACACCTCGTGGGCTTTGTTAATTAACCCCTGGGCAGTGGCCTTGTCAAGCCCTGCCAGGTTGGCGGTAAGCTTCACGGCCAGGCCAAAACCACCCTCGTCTTGCCCAATGCTTACCTGGGCAGTAATGCTGTTTTGGGGCAGCTGTACTTTGGCCTGTTGTGCTACCAAATCTAAGGCACTGCCAAAGCATGAGGCATAGCCAGCAGCAAACAGCTGCTCAGGGTTGGTATGGCCGCCTTTGCCACCCAGGCCCTCGGGCATGGTAACATCAAAATCTAACTGGCCATCGTCAGTGGCTACGTGGCCGTTTCTGCCACCATTGGCAGTGGCGGTGGCCGTATACAATACCTTCATGGTTTTTTAGCTTTTAAGTTAATGGTTTAATGCTGCCCTAAGTTATACCCAAAATGGTTAAGCTTTACGCAAACCGGGTTAAATTGCAAACTGCACATGCTGAATTAAACCATTTGTTATGCATTCAACCAAAACCAGTAGTTTATCTGTATTAATTGTATTGCTGTTAAGCTTCATTGCCCTGGCAGCCGAAGTGAGCGGCCAGTCATTCAAGTTCCGTAACGTAGGCCCTACCAGGGGTGGCCGGGTTACCGCTGTTTGCGGCGTAAACCAGCTGCCCAACAGGTACTACATGGGTGCTTCTGGCGGGGGGCTGTGGCAAACAGACAACTACGGCAAGAGCTGGAAAAACATTTCTGACGGTTATTTTGCCACCCCCTCTATCGGGGCCATTGCCGTGTACCAGAACAACCCTGATATTATTTATGTAGGTACTGGCTCTGATGCCATACGCAGCAATGTAATTGTAGGCAAGGGCATGTACAAAAGTACAGATGCTGGCAAAACCTGGCAGCCTGCAGGGCTTACCAATGCCGGGCAAATAGGTGCTGTGCGCATACACCCCAATAACCCTGATGTGGCTTATGTGGCTGTGGTGGGCCAGCCCTTCAGAAAATCAGCCCAGCGGGGGGTATACAAAACCACCAACGGGGGCCAAACCTGGCAGCAGGTGCTGTACCATAGCGACTCTGTGGGCGCGGTAGACGTAGAGTTTGCCCCTGACAACCCCGAGGTGGTGTATGCCACCATGTACCGGGTAGAGCGCAAACCGTGGACTATTATTAGCGGCGGCGCCACTGATGGCATTTTTAAATCGACCGATGGTGGGGCCAACTGGAGCCGCCTGACTGAAGGCCTGCCCACCGCCATTATGGGCAAAATAGATGTGGCCGTAAGTGCTGCCAGGCCTGAGCGGGTGTGGGCCCTGGTTGAGGCAGCCGAAGGGCAGGCAGGCATTTATAAGTCTGACAATTACGGGCAGTCGTGGCAAAAAGCCAGCCTGCCAGAGCGTATAGAAACCGCCATTACCCGGCGGCCGTTTTACTTTACCAACCTGCATGCCAACCCGCTGGATGCTGACCACATCTGGTCTGGGGCGGTGCGCCTGTACACTTCATACAATGGCGGCAAGAGCTGGAAGCAAATTAACCCACCCCATGGCGACCATCAGGATTTTTGGATGAACCCCACTGATACGGCCCTGATTGTGGTGGGCAATGATGGGGGCGCGTCAGTTTCTACAGACGGCGGCAATAGCTGGAGCACTCAGTGTACCCAACCCACTGCCGAGATGGATGCCTGTGATGTAGACGATCAGGACCCCTTTTATATTTATTCTGGCCAGCAAGACAATTCAACCATACGGGTACCCAGCCGCCCACCCGGCATGAATGTGCTGACCAGTACTGATGCCCCTGAATTGACCGACCTGGTAAACTGGGAGAGGGTAGGAGGTTGCGAAACCGGCCCGGCCATACCCAAGCCCGGCAACCCTGATATTGTGTATACCAACTGTAAAGGGCGCTTTAGTGTGTACAACCACCGGTTGCGCCGTGAACATAATTATTATGTAGGGGCCGAGAGCCTGTATGGCAACCACCCTGACGATGTTACCTACCGCATGCAGCGTGTTACGCCCATGGAGGTATCGCCCCATAACCCTGAAAAGGTGTATTATGGCTCGCAATACCTGCACCAGACGGTAAATGGCGGGCGCGACTGGACCACCATTTCGCCCGATTTGACCGCCAACGACCCTCAGTTCAGAATGCGCAGCGGTGGGCCTATTAATGAAGATATTACTGGTGAAGAGTACTATGCCGTGCTGTATGCCATACAGGAATCGCCCGTGCAGGAAGGGGTGATCTGGACGGGTGCCAATGATGGGCTGGTGCAGGTGACGCAAAACGGCGGCCAAACCTGGGCCAATGTAACCCCCGAGGCACCTGCTGGTGGCCGCGTGCAAAATTTAGAGGCCTCACCCCACAGTGCCGGCAAGGCCTATGTGGCCATTAACCGCGATTATTTGGGCGATGATGCTACGTATTTTTACAAAACAACCGACTATGGGCAGTCGTGGCAGCTCATTACTACAGGCATTACGGCCAATGAGCCAGCCCGCGTAATTCGTGAAGATCCCAACCGGGCCGGGCTGTTGTTTGCCGGTACTGAGTTTGGCCTGTACGTATCGTTTAATGATGGGGCCAACTGGCAGTCGTTTCAGAAAAACCTACCCGTAGTGCCCATTGCTGATATGCAGGTGTACAGAAAAAACCTGGTGGTGGCCACCCTGGGCCGCAGCTTTTGGGTGCTGGATGATATTAGCCCCCTGCACCAGCTAACAGATGAACAGCCTGACCAGCTGCATGTGTTTGAGCCCCGGCCTGCATATACGGCCAACCAATTGTTTTACTTTACGCTGCCCAGTGAGCTGACTGATACTGTGGTGAAGTTTAAGTTCATGAAAAACGGCCAAACGGTGCACCAGAAAGAAGAGCAGGTAGCTAAGCTAACAGCCGACCAGTTTGGGCTGCGCCGCACCACCTGGGACCTGCGCTGGTACTTTAAACGCCCCGGCGAGCGTGACCTGCGTGGCCCCATGGCGGCCCCCGGTACCTATACGGTTGAGGTAAGCTATGGTGCAGCAACCAAAACAACCACCTTTGAACTGCTGCTGCACCCTGAACTGGCAGCTTTTGGCACCACCCCACAAGACCTGCAACAGCAGGAGGCGCTGGCCTTACAGGTAGCCGGGCTGCTGCAGGCCGTAAACCAGCGCATTAAAACCCTTGAGGGTAATGTTGAGGCGGCCAAAGGTAAAAAGGCCAAGGCTAAGCTAACAGCCCAGCTGGCCCAGCTCAAGAAGGGCCCCAACCCTTATGACAAGCCCGGCCTGGCCGACCAGGTACGGTACCTGTATTACCTGTGCACTGCCCAACAGCAACCGTTGGGCAGTGATGCTGCCAACCGCTACCAACAGTTAACTGATGCCTGGCAGGCCCTGCAATAGCTTACCGGGCTTACCTGGTATAGCTTAACCCAAAGCCAAACTCAAACAGAGGGGCTTCAGAGTCATACGGTACATCAGCCAGTTGCTGCTCAACAGCAGCCATGGAGGCAGGCAGCTCAAAGGGCAGCTTGCCTTCTGGTTTGGTGTAGCCAAACAGTACCCGGCACAATGATTCATCACTGGTACCATAGTTGGCTATCAGGGCCCTGGCGGCACCGGCAATAGCTGGTACTACAGCGGGGCGGTCAAGGTACAGGTCAACAATGGTTGGCACGGTACCCAGCAGCTCCATGATTTTGGCCTTCTCTTCGCCTTTAAAATCTAAGTCGCCATGGTGAAACAGGCGGGCAAACGGGTTGGGCGTATCTACCGGGTACCAGGGCGTATTGAGCCTGACAATGGCCAGGTCGGCCGCTGCCGGGGTGGCCACCACCGTGGCATATTGTGCCACCACTGCGCTGTCTATATTTTCAATATATACCTTCAGGCTGCCTGGCGTTAGTGGCAGCACATCGCCTTCATTTTTGAGTAGCGTCATTG
>CAZXTW010000583.1:0-4616 GCA_964643525.1 uncultured Roseivirgaceae bacterium | reverse complement strand
CAACTGGGAGGTAGCCATGGTGCCTGCCCCCTGGGCCTCACTGGGCTACAGAAAGTACGATGGTTTTGCCTGGTACCGCCGCTCATTTATATTGCCCGAAGCCCTGCGTGGCAAAGACCTGGTAGTGATTATGGGCAAAATTGATGATTTTGATAATGTATATATCAATAACAATCAGGTAGGGGCCACTAAAGATTACCAGGGGTATGGAGTCAGCTCATCATACAGCCAACTGCGGGTTTATGAGCTGCCCGCCTTTATGGTAAACCAAACAGGCGAAAACGTAGTGGCAGTACGTGTTGAAGATATGGGGAATATTGGGGGTATTTATGAGGGGCCCGTAGGTATTGTACTAAAATCAGTATGGGAAAAAAATGGTAACTTTTGGCGTAAGCATTAACTGCTTGCAGGTTAATGGCTGTTGTACTCCAGCCAGTAATAACCCAGGTTTTCCATTAGCTCGCTGAACTTTGAAAAATCAGCGGGCTTTACCAGGTAACTGTTGGCATACCTGTCATAAGCCGTTTCAAGGTCGTACTGTGCGTTTGATGTAGTGAGCACTACTACGGGAATGCGCTTCAAGTCGGGCGATGATTTAATTTCTTTGAGCACATCCAGGCCGTTAATTTTTGGCAGTTTCAGGTCAAGTAAAATCACATCGGGCCTAGGGCTGCGCTCGGGGTCACTATATACCCCTCTTCTAAACAAAAAGTCAAGCGCAGCAGCACCATCGGGTTGGTGGTACAACTCGTTTCTTACTTCATGTTCTTCAAAGCTACGTTTAACCAACTCTGCATGAGCCGGGTTGTCTTCAATAAGTAATACCTTCATTTCCGTATTTCCCCCAGGTGTTTTAACGCTCATTTTGTAATACTGTGTGAATACCAGACAATGATAAAGACTATACGGAATAGCTACTATTCACTTTTATAATCTGAATATAAGCTTCTTAATAAACGCAATCAAATCTGAATTGACAATTAGGCACTAGCCCTAATCAAGTTGCTTGTAAAGGCTATAAAAGTTGTTTTAATGCTTGCTATAATAAAGCAACTGCATTCATCAATCATACTCCCACTATACTATGGATAAAATTCAGTAAGTATTTCAAAAGGCCCGTAAATATAGAATTTTTAAGCTAATATATTTGAAATAGCAATCAATCTTTCACTTTTATATACCACCCTGTTTTAAAACAGACACTCAGAGCAGCCCATTTACTACTATATGTTTTTGTTACTTTTGTTTAGGTGCTTGGTTGTAAACTATTGCAATACAAGCCCAGGGCCTAAAAGCTGCTGCCTGCAGGTTAACATTCATGGCTGGTTTATGTTAGAATGTGTCACAAATTGTATATTGGGCATATCATAAATAAACCCGCCTGGCCTCAGGCACATACAACCAACAATAAATTAGTAATATGGGTGCCTTTTATAACTCAAATGATGAACTAAGCTTTGTAAACGGCCTGCAGCAGTACCTGTCAAAAACCATTGTAGAACATTTTGGCATTTACCAGCCACCAGATGCTTTTACCGTACTGTTTGATGCCTCCCGGATGTCTGTTACCATTCATGGGCTACAATTAGGTACTATTGACCTGGGCGCCGACCCAGACCCCGACCAAACGGGTGAGCAAGTACTTGCCAGCGTACCTGATATAAAAGCCATGTTGGTGTCATTAAAAGTAGATGCACTAACCACTGCGCTGCAACAGCAACAGCCCCGCATAACCGAATACCTGGTAAAAGCAGGCCTGAACCAGACATTTGCCACACAGGTAGAGGTTGTAGTTGATACGCTTGACAATGAGGGCATTGGCCTGATGCTTGACGAAAGCGAAGACCGCGGCTACCCCATAATTGTATTGAAACTGTTTGGGCCTGATGAGTTTTACTTTTTTTTGCGCCTGGATGTTGACAATACTGACAAACCTTTTGATGTAGATGATTTACAGGCTGAGCTGAATGAATATGTGGCCGAGTGGAAAAGTTAATGTAGCTACAGCAGGGAAGTTAGCCCGGGCTGGTGGTCATTACTACAGGGCCTACGCTTAATATGTGTTGAGCACGGCTTTTATTTTAAAAATCCTTAATTTAAAGAGGGCTAAGCACTGCTGCCCGTTGGTTTGAACTAATTAAACTACATCAATATGATTAAGATTGCCTTGCGCACGCTATTCTTTACCATAAGTACCCTGCTGTTGCTTACCGCTTGTGGTGGTGGCGATAAACCTAAACAGGGAGGCCAGGATACGACTGCTGCCGTAATTGACCCGGCCGAAGGTGCCGAGCCAGAAAAAAGCCCGGCTTATTGTATTTGGGACAATGCCGCCCTGCGCGCTGAGCCGGCAAAAACCGGCAAATACCTTTCGTCATTGTCAGTAGGTGAGGAGGTAACCTACCTTGAAGAAACGAAAACCGACCCCAATGATGCCAAGCGTGAGTACATAAAGGTGGGCCTTTCTGACGGCAGCGAAGGCTGGGTACTGGCCAACCTGTTTGTGATTGGGGGCACCCGCGCTGTGGTAGATGACAATGCTACCATTTACAAACGCCCCGACCTGTTAACAGCTACCGATGCCGCTTTTGACCCCATGGAGCTAATCATCATTACCAATACCGATGGCGACTTTGTGGAGGTTGTAGGCAACAAAAACAAAAAGAAGGGGTGGATCAAAGAAAGCAACACCACCAATAAACCCGTTGATGTGCAGGTGGGCCTGCTGGCCACCAAAGCCCTGAGCCAGGAAAGCTACGAAGCCCAGCAAAAAGGCCTGCAGGAAATATTAGACAATGAAGATTTTCAATACTCGCCCTTTACAGTTACCATCAGGCGTATGCTTGACCCATTTGAGGTGGCCAAAATTGTGCAGGTAAAAACAGTTGATGAGTTTTTAAGTGCCATTGGCAACAATACTAAAATCATATTAGAACCAGGTGAGTACAACCTCAGTGCAGTTGATGAGGGCTTTTCGCCCACTGACGAGGGCATTGTAGGCATAAATGGTGGCGAGTTGATTATATCTGGTGTGCAAAACCTCATTATTATGGGCAGTGGTGCTACCAACACCATCTTATCGTCAGAGGTGCCCTGGGCACCCATTATTGACTTTTACGATGCCACCAACGTAATGGTGCGTGATATGCTGGTAATACACCGGGTTGAAAAGGGCGTGTGCAGCGGCTCCGTACTCTCGGCAACCACCAGCCAGAATATGTACTTTAAAGATCTGGTACTGAACGGCAGCGGCACCGTAGGCCTGCAGTTAGAAGAAGTAACCAAGGTAAATGCCAGCGGTGTTGACATTACTGACTGTACCGAGGGCATTCTAACCTTAACCGGCTGCCAGGATGTTGAATTCATGGGCGGTAACTGGTACAACAACATAGGCTACGACCATATATCTATTGCCAACACCAACAATGTGTTGTTTAGCAATGTAAGCATTAACAGCAATAAAATGTGGGAGAGTGACTATGAGGGTACCGGCAATTTGGTATTTCTGGGTGAAAGTACCGGGGTTAAGTTTGAAGATAGCATGGTTGAAGGCAATGACGTTCCTGGGTTTATTGACGAAAGCGAGCCCTTTGAGTTTACCTACATGCTGTTTACAGACAATGAGTTTAGTGACCAGTGGGATGGCGAGTACGAAAGCCGCCCTGAGCGCGAGCCCGAATACTATGACGTTGAACCAGGCAACTAAGCCCCAAGCATTTAAACAGGCCAAAACCTGCTACCATGCCAGATATAACCATGTGTAAAGGCCTGGCTTGCCAGTTAAAAAAGGGCTGTTACAGGTACACTGCTGTGCCTGACGGCCCTTTTCAAACCTACTTTATGCAGCCCCCTTTTCAGCAAACCCCACAGGGCCATGCCTGCCAGTATTACTGGCCTCAGCAATAAGCCTTATTTAGTACTTGCCCGTTAGCTTACCGTTTTTGTACCGGCGCGTTTCTGTCTGGTTGCCCTCAGCATCATAATACGTCCATTTGCCGTGGGGCTCGTCATTGCGGTAGCGGCCTTTCACCGCCAATTGGCCAGTATCAGTATACTCTCGGTAGGTACCGTGCTTTTTGCCGTCTTTCAGTCCTACCGTAAAATGTACCTGGCCATTCTCGTACTTTTCTTCGTAACTGTTGGCGGTAAAATCGTCAGGAAAAATTTCTTCAATCGTAATTGGCTCTTCATTGGTCACATCTACCTCGGCCAGCTCGGTGCTTACTGAGTCATCCTGGGGCAGTTCTTCTTCAATCTGTACCACATTATTATCCTGCATCAGCAGTTGTGTTTGCTTCCATTGGGCCAGGCTTTGCGGGTCTTTATAATCAAACTGCACCCGTGTGCGCACCAGCTTACTCTCTGAAGTAAGCTGCATACTACCTATCGGGAAACTGTACAGGTAATCTCTGTTTTCGCGCATATAATTCCAGATATAGGGCGTCAGGTAGGGCTCCATATCAGTCATGGCATACTCAGTATTTACATACATAAAAAAATGCGCGCGTTTATCTAACCGTTTAATATGTTCCTGATAAGCAGGCGAGTTACCCAGCGTGCGCTCAGGTATATAATCAGTAATAATATTGCGTAGTGTATAAGGGTGGTTGCTAAAA